>JAYSRH010000127.1:0-12982 GCA_043721115.1 Fibrobacteria bacterium
GCATCTAAGGGAAATCCGCTCTACGACTATTTGCTTCCATGGTCCATTCTGCGTCTTAAACAGGAATTGAACCGACTTCCGCATCGTCCGGGTCGCCCACAAATCATCTGGATCCTGGACCCACGGCCCATAACCGAGAAATACGGTAAGATGTATCTGCGCGGCCTCGGCCGTGATGTGATCGTTTGTGAAACGGAACAGGAATTGCTTTCCAGGACTCGGGAAGCATTGGGGAAATTTGCTTGAAGACAATTTGGTTTAATAAGCCGTTCCAATGGTTTAGTGCCTCGGTCATTGGCATACTGGTCCTGTGCTTGGCGGGATGTTATAGCTTTTCCGGCACGACTCTACCCGGCCACTTGCGTACAGTTCATGTCGTTCCCGTCGTCAACCGAACCTTGGAATCCTCGTTGGCGGATCAAATCACTCAAGGATTGGAACAGGGTTTCAGCAGTCGCACCAATTTACGCAAAGTGAATGTCAACGCTGACGCTGAACTCGTTTGTACTCTGATGGATTACTCCCATCGGCCGCAAAGCACCAGCGGGGCGACAGTGACAAGTTACCGAGTGGATCTTTTGGTAAGCGTCCTGTTTGTGGACCGTACCAAAGGAGATACCCTTTACCGGGATGACCATGTGCCCGGATATGGACAGTATGCCATTGACAAAGGCGAAACGGAACAAACCGGACAGCGTCAGGCGGTGGAAAGCCTGGTCAAAGTGGTTTTGGATCAAACAGTATCGGGGTGGTAATGAAATTCGTTAAAATGCAGGGCGCGGGCAATGACTATGTGTATGTAGACCTTTTCAAAGAGAAGGTTGCCGATCCGGTAAAACTCGCGCAAGCGGTTTCCCATCGGCGCTTTGGGGTAGGGGCAGACGGACTGATTCTCATCAAACCACGAGCGGATGCGGATGCGGAAATGGTGATGTACAATGCCGACGGCTCTTTGTCGGAGATGTGCGGCAATGGACTGCGCTGCGTCGCAAAATACATGCACGATCACCATTCCCGCGGTCAAAACGATTTTAAACTGATGACAGGTGCGGGTTGGAGACAGGCAAAGGTTGTGCATCGGGACCCCGCAGGCAATGCCGATCAAGTGCGCATCGAAATGGGTGAACCCATTTTTTCTGGCTTGCAAATACCGACCACCTTTAGTCTGCCCGAAGTGATGGAAAAAAATATCGAAGTGGCTGGTCGAACTTTTACTTTCAGCTCCGTGTCCATGGGAAACCCGCATTGCGTCATCTACGTGGATAACGTTGTTGATTTTCCCGTTCATGAAATTGGTCCTTTGATCGAGACCCATCCTTACTTCCCGCGCAAAGTGAATGTTGAGTTTATTCAAATCATTTCCAAGTCCGAGGTTGTGCAGCGCACCTGGGAAAGAGGCTCGGGTGAAACCTGGGCTTGCGGAACCGGCGCGTCTGCAGTAGCGGCAGTTGGATTCAAACTTGGGAAAACCGGTCCCCGCCTGACCATTCACCTCACAGGTGGCGACCTGCTGCTTGAATATACTGGACAAGGCCAGGTGCTAATGAGTGGGCCAGCTGTTGAGGTATTCTCCGGGGAGTGGTCGGAATCTATTGCTTGACTACAAAACCCTGAATTTTTTTGTCGGAAAGCTCCAACAACTTGTCTTCGGCGTCTTGTTTCGAATCGAAAAACCCCCAGCGTAATTTGTAATAGGGCGCGTCAAACACCATGTCCACACTGCCTCCTAACTGTTTTTCGTAAAGCCCCTTTTTCGTCTGGGCGGCGTCTATATCCGACTCGGCCCCAATTTGAATTCGGAATTTGGCTTTTCCGGGAAGCGAGATTTCCGGATTCTTTGTTTCACGGGTTCCAGCAGATCCATTTGTAGGTGTGGACTGTGAAGCCGGTTTTACGCTGGCTAATACCATAGGCTTGGCGTCCAGCAATTTGTCCAATTCATCCGGTTCACCGAATCTTTTTCCGCCATTTGAATTTTCGGTAACAGGTGCTCCCGCAACTTTGGACTTGAAGTCTCTATCAGTTCCCGAGCCCCCTTTGGATTGGGACATCTGGTTTGCACAGCCGCCTAGGAGCGCGGACAGCAGCATCACCATGGCTACACCAAATTTTGCCATATTGCCTTTCTTCGGGCTTGGAGCGCATATTTAACGCTCATTTGCCCACGACAAGACTCAAAAGTAACAAACTGGGAATGCCGATATTATCGTTTGGCATCAAAATATTCGAGAAGCTCAAATATTCCTGTTATTGACTATAAGCCAGCTTCTACTCGCCACCCCGTAGACTATGCAAAGCGTCGGATCCCATTCCACCGCTCCGCAACAGCATAGGTAGGATAAATGGAAATCAGCATTACCAAAAGAGGGGACCTTCAGATCATCCATGTAAAAGGAAAAATTCGTTTACAGAGTTGGCGTATTTTAGACAAGCATTTGGAATCGTTACTCCTCAAAGGACACCGTTGGGTTGCACTTGATTTGGGGGATGTGAGTCTAATTTGCAGCACGGGAATCGGGTCGATTCTACACAATGTCCGAAAGTTCCAGGGGCACGAGTGCACCTTGATGTTGGTTTCAACTTCGGATTATGTTCAAGAACTTTTCGCCCTTTTCGGCTGCCATGCCGTTATCGACGATGTGTTCTTCTCCAACTGGGGTGCACTTGAAAAGCGAATGCAATCACAAGGATTGGCCGTAACCGAATAATCACGAGCAAGCTTTCGCACGCTCCATCCCGATATCATTTTCACTATGCTAGATTTCCGCTTCCCTAAATCGGAGCCGTACTATGGATTATGAAGCAACATTGAATCAGGCTCTCGATCTTCTGGCCGATGGTGAGGAGAAAAAAGCTGGCCGCATCCTACAAACCTGCATCGACACCATCAAAAAAAACCTCACCGGCACCGATTCCGATCTCATCCAGTTTTATTACTGGGGCCGATGCCTAACCGCCATGGAAGAAGCCGAACAAGCCTTGCTCAAATTTGAAAAGGCGTTGGCTATCAATCCGAACCATGAAGGATCGCTCTGGGAAACGGCTTCCATTTTAATGCATGACATGGAACGACCCGAAAGCGCAAAGCCCATTCTGGCAGAAAGATTGATTAAGCTATTTCCTGAGAATGAACTGTATCAAGAATCCTTGCGCGTAGTCGAGTTCAGTTTAAAGCTTCGGAAAAGCCCACCACCGCTGGAGAGCGAGGATGCGGAGAATTTGGATTCTATTTAGTCCGCTTAGTTTCCACTTAGATTCCGCTCAGCTTCTACCAGCACGACCAGGGCGCTTTTACAGGAAGTTCATCAGCGTATTCTGCATGGCCTTAGCCCCCATCTTCAATGATGCATCATAAATTGTCTGTTGCATGTTGAAGTCGGAAATGGCTTGCGCGAAATCGACATCTTCCGTTTGGGATTGCAATTCCGAAGTATAGACGGTGCGCTCGTCATTCCGAATCTGAGTCGATTCAAAGCGCTGCACGCGGGCGCCATTGGCCGCCTGCGCGGAAAGCTGGTGCTTGAAGGAAGCATCTAATTTACCAATGGCTTCCAGAATCTTATCCGGCTTGTTTTTCATGGTGCCTTCCATGAGGTTTATAATCCCTTCCCAGGCGTTTTGTTCCACATTGCTCCCAAAGGCTTCCGTGGCGGTAGTATTAAGCCGGGCTGCTACACCTTCCTCTATTTCTCGGTTTGAAATGCCATCCAAATCCTTCTCATTGCGTCGCAGCCAATTGTAAGACATATCGATGCCTGCGCCTCCCGCTAGCGTCGTAGCGCCGGCGGTTAGGAAGGTTACCGTGCCTTTAATGTAGTCCACAGTGTAATCGGTTCCATCCGTTAAGCCGTTCACGGCGAAAGTACCGGGAATGATTTGATAAGCATTGGCATCGCTGGTTGCAGTATCCTTGGAGTCATCCACATTTTTGTCGATAATTTGGATAGGCACTCCAAGCGCTGGCATGGTCATATCCCCGGACAAGGCACCAGGAGCCGTTAAAACATGAGAGGCGCCGCCACGAATTTCATAGGGAGGAACCTGAGAATTGGTTCCTGAAAAAATGTATTCATCCTTAAAAGAGGTATTGGCCAAGGCAACCATTTGATCGAAAATGGCTCGGACTTCATTCCCAATAAAATACCGGGTCTCGGCGGTATTGGAATCGGTTGCCGCTTGAATGGCGCGTTCATGCATGTTTTGATACAAATTATTGGCGGTACCTAGAGTTGAATCAACGGTTCCCAAGTAGGCTAACCCGTCATTTACATTGCGCTGAAAACTGTTGAACTGGTCGATTTCGGAACGCAATTCCATGCTCTGTGAAGTGCTTACGGGATTGTCCGAGGATCGGTTGAGCTTTTTTCCCGTTGACAGTTGTTGCTGAACGCTTTCCAGTCGGCCGTAGTTTGCATAGAGCCGTTCCAGAATTCGGGTGCTGATTTGTCCAAAACTTATTCGATTAGGCATGTTTCACTCCTTGAAATGCTATTGGATACCCATCAGGATTTCCAACATTTGACTGACAGTCTGAATATATTTGGCGGATGCCTTATAGCTGTTTTCGAACTTAATCATATTGGTCATTTCTTCATCCAGTGAGACTCCGGAAATGGAACCCTGTTCAGAATCCATTTGGGCTATCAAAAATTCCCGGGTTTCTTTCCGGGCCTTGTTCTCATTTTTTTCAATGCCCATCCTGCCGATAACGGCGCTGTAAAAATCACCAATACTCTGGGTGGGAGAGCCATCGGCATCATTGTTTAGGGATTTGGCGAGCCGGACTTTGGCTAGGGCCGCAGCATTTGCGCCGTTTCCATTGCCGGAAAAACCGGTAGTGTTATAGCCGAATTTAACCGAGACCGTGTCTAAGGCGGCATACCGGGCGTAGTTCAAAAAGGTAATAGTGCCTTTTTCATAGTCGACGACATAATCTTTACCCGCACCTTCCTCAAGCACCATGCCATTGGCCGCGCCAGAGGTCATCGTCAGCTTAACGCCGCCTTGGACCAGGTTCTGATAATTTGAACTGATGGCGCTGAGATCCAGAACGGGACTGGCAGCAAGGGGAACACTCAAAGGCAAGGCAGCAAGATCGATGATTTTGCCTCCGGCAGCTGCGGCGATATTTGCGCTGTCCGCAAGCACGGAATCCGATAGTACCATGGTTCCGGCTGTGGTTTTTGTTGGATCGAAAAAATACACCCCGGTGGCTTTGTTCAAGGTATAGCCTTCAATATGAACGTTGTTGACCTGGGTTACCAGCGCTTTGGCCAACTTGTTCAATTGCTCTTTATATGCGTTCAACACCTTGCTGCGTGCATCCATTATGCCGCGCAAGCTGCCGCTGCGAGGTTCAAAGGCTTTTCCGGAAGCCAAAAACTTTAGCCGCAATTCCGTAGTCTGGGTACCATCTGCTAGCGTTCTATCCACACCATAGGTACCGATCTTTAAAACTTCGGAAGCGCCTACCAGGAGGTTGCCCCCGGATGTAATGGTCATTCCACCATTTTTATCTTCAATGGTCTGTATATCAATGAGTTCTGAAATCTTGCGGACCACCAAATCTCGTTGATCTCGGGATTCATTTGCCACCTCTCCCTTGCTGGCCTCGACACCGATTATCTTTTCATTAAGGAGGTAAATTTGACTTGTCAGATCGTTCACAGTTTTTGCCTTCTGATCCAGCGGACTATTCATTGAGAGTCCAAAGGCTTCAATTTCCTTGAATGCGCTGTGCATGGAATCCGAGAGCACCAAGGCGGACGATTTTACGGCTTCTCGGGACGAAAGATTGGCGGGACTGTTGGCCAAGTCCTGCCAAGAAGCCCAGAATTTATTCATCTGGGCCGCAAGCCCCGTTTCCGTCGGTTCTTTCAGAATATCCTCGAGACGAGTATAGGCCGAATTGATTTCCGTGGTGAAGCCCTTTTCGCCCATTTGTTCCCAGGTTTGGCGGTCCAAAAATTCATCGCGCACCCGGGCGATCGTGGAAATCTCTACGCCAATACCTTGTTGACCATACACTTCGCTGTTGATTGTAGCCGCTTGCAAGTCCACGCGCTTGCGGGAATAACCTTCGGTATTGGCATTGGAAATATTCTGACCCGTTACATCAATCTGGGCCTGGGCGACATTCAATCCGCGCATCCCAATTCCTAATGCATCAAATAATCCCATTTCAAACGCTCCGGTTAATCAAATTGCGGACTTGGACTTTGCCAATGCGAACCACGCCCTTGGACGAATAGGTGTTCATTTTTTCATTCTGCTTGCGCCCTACCACGCTGGTCATGATGCCGACTGTGGTATGGATGATGCGACTGCCATTTTCAACCAATGCCATGTTGATGCAAAGCACGCTTTTAAGTTCTCCAGTGGACTTGAGCAATGCTTCGCGACAAGCACGCAGTCGTTCAGATTGGTCGGGACGTAGCAATGGGTAAATGTCCTCGCATTTGGCTTGGAACGAATCTGCACGTCCTTTGGTTACTCCCAGCAGCTTCTCGGTAATGAGTACGCGTGCTTCCTCAAGGACGAATAGGGATCCTATTAAGCGCTCCGACTCCACATTGGCTTCGGAGTTTTCTGCCAGCTTCCTATTTACGAGGGCCATGCGTTGCCGGTTGGCCTGCAACAAGTATGCGTCGTATAAAGCCAACTGAGCATTGAGATTGACGATGAGTTCTTCGCCCAGTGCCGCGGGATCCTCTCCGGGTGTCGGTTTCACCACCGATTCCTGAAGCAGATCTGCGAATTCCCGGCCTAAGACCAATTCCTTGTATTTGAAACTCATCGTATCCTTTCCGAACCAGAAGGGGCCGCAGCTTCGAACTCGCTTTTGGCTTTGAGCACCCGTTTAACATAGTCCTTGGTTTCCTGGTAAGGCGGAATGCCGCCAAATCGTTCTACGGCCGAGGGCCCGGCATTATAGGCTGCCAACGCTTTACTCTCATCCCCCTGGAATTTTTCCAAAAGCTTCTTGAGGTAGCGAGTTCCAGCCAAAATATTTTCGTGAACGTTGAAGACATTGCGCACACCAAGATCGGCGGCGGTCGAGTCCATCAGTTGCATCAAGCCTTTTGCACCGGCTTTAGAAACGGCCAAGGGTTGATTCGCCGATTCGACTTTAATGACGCTTTTAATCAGGTTCGATGCGACACCGTAGGTTTTAGCGGCAAAGTCCACAATGGGATTCAGTTTTTCGCTGGATATGGAAGCAGACTGGGGAACCGATGTGTTACGGGAGGCTTGTCCCAACGTTTGGGCGGCGGCTGGCGTGGGTAAGGTATCGCCTTCTTTGCGGCTCAAGGACCGATAGATTTGCGCAGCCATCCCGTTGGAAAGGCCACTCATGGCGTTTTTTAAACCTTGTTCGCCGGATTCAAGCGGCGACTTGGCATGCATTCCCGCATACTGATTATCCAACATTTCCGTAAAAATTTCCCGGCCCGGAGAAGCCTCGGTCAAATCATTTCCAGCGCTAGAGGCGGTCTCGCGCATAGCCTTATACATCTGACCAAGAAACATGGCCTCAAAATCGAGACTGGCTTTCCAGCGCTTTCTTTCTGCGTCGGTGATTCCAGTCTTGAGGGTACCGGTTTGGCTTTGCAGGCGGTCCAGGCTATTTAAGGATTCCGGTTTCATGATCTTGATTCCAGCCATTCAGGGTTAATTGGGATTTTCACTTTTCGAGTCGCTTTAACTTCCTCTTTAAATAGAGGATTACGCAAAGGGCGTGCCACGGCCTATGGGCGGTAAAAAGGCCCTATCAGTGGAAATGGAAGCGATTTAAGCGGAAATGGTTGAAGAAGGAGGGGTAAAACTTGCCCCTGTTAGGAAATCGATGCCTGGTCTTCCGGACTCTTTTCCATCATAGTGGATTCATCCATCCGGCGCAGGGCATCGAGCAAAATGGCCATGGTGTCCCCTTCCAGGTTTTGTGCCGGAGGGGCTTCATCGGTGTGGAAGCGGAATGATCCGGTGCGCCAGCGAAGTACATCGTCAAGCGCCTCAGTACCCTGTAGGTTACCCAGACTCCCATGCATGATTTCACCATCTTGAAAGCCGAAGCGGGCCCGGAGATTGGCCAGTTCAACCACCAGGGTTCCGGTCATGTGCGAGCTCATAACGGTTTGCACCAAGTCCACAAAGGGGAAGAAACGCAAATCCCCGGAAAGGCCCGGTGACATGAGTTGGGAGAGCTTATGATTGTTGGCTTTGATGCGCTTGGACAACATCCGATAGAGCAGAATACTGAGCACGGGAAAGTCCGCTACCAGCTTGTAGAATTCTTGCCGTGCAATGGCGAGGGTCAGGCATTCCTCCAAGGCATCAACTTGATTACTGGTCGTCGCTCCGGTTAAAATGGACATCTCACCAAAACAATCTCCCTTGCGCAGTACGGTAAGCTCCAGAACGCGTCCATCACTGCCACGGTTGGCAATGCGCACCATGCCCTTGGCGATGACATGAAAATGCGAGCTGGTCACATTGCCTTCCAAAACCACTTCTCCGGCCCGGAAATGCATGGGCACAGCCCGTTCACGAAATGCTTCAGCCACCGTGGCAGGCATCTGTTCCAGAAACGGCTTAGACATCTGATGTTCCGCATTAAGCACTTCTTCAAAAGCAATGGCAGGTTTGGAAAGCTTGCTCATCTGACAAAAATTCCAGCGACACGAGCAGGTCTTATAACCCGCTTCAATCTGACCTTCCGCGCGGGTGCCTTCCATGGCCACGGGGATAAAAGTCGCAACCGGCATGGAACAAATTTGCAATTGGTTTCCGAAAACTCCCGGCATTTGCACTTGCAGAGAATCGCCTTTGCTGTAATACGGGCAGTTGTTCAGTTCCTGGGCTTTGAGCGACCAGGCCTTTTCCAGTTCTTGCATACCGTAAAACCTACCTATTATTGAATTGAAAGCGGGGCTTACATCCTGGAGGATTTTGGGTTTTTACATGCTAATTCACAAGCAATTGGGAACACAAGCAATTTGACTGCACAAACATCACGTCCATAAAAATAATCAGGGCGTTCGATAGCTGGGATTGGGAGTCATCATGCCGATATACAGGGCGCGAATCGCTTTCTCATAATCCGCGTTATTGATACCGATGATGATGTTCAGTTCCGAAGCGCCTTGATCGATGATGCGGATGTTGACCATAGCGGTGCCAAGGGAAGAGAACACCTTGGCTGCCATGCCCACTTGGTGCGTCATGCCTTCACCGACAACCGCGACCAAGGAAAGTTCGTGTTCAACTTCTAGCGTGTCCGGCTCCAGGATCCGCCGTATGTCCTCGAGAATGGCTTCGGTTTTTTCCCCGATTTCCTCGCTGGAAACCACCACACTCATACTGTCAATGGAAGTGGGGCAATGCTCGATGCTGACCCCTTTGGTTTCAAAAACTTCCAAAACCTTACGGGCAAATCCGATTTCCTTGTTCATCATGTTTTTTTCGATAGTGAACATGGAGAAGTTCTTTTTACCTGCGATGCCGGCGATATCGTATTTGGTGACTGCCGGCAATTTGGAAACGATTAGTGTGCCCGGATCCTCCGGTTGATTGGTATTGCGGATATTGATCGGAATGCCGACATCGCGAACCGGGGCAATGGCTTCGTCATGAAATACATTGGCACCCATGTAGGACAATTCCCGAATCTCCCGATAACTCACCTCGTCCAGGGGGTGCGGGTTCTCGACGATGCGTGGGTCCGCCATGAGCAAGCCAGATACGTCTGTCCAGTTTTCGTAGAGTTCAGCCTCAACGGCACGCGCGGCAATGGCACCGGTAATATCGGAGCCCCCACGAGAAAATGTTTTGATGTGGCCTTTTACATCCACTCCATAAAATCCCGGTATGATGTACAAGCGATTTTGATTCTGCATGCGGGCGCCCAGAACCGTGTAGGTCTTGGTATCGATGCGGCCAGCCTTATCGAAAAAAATCGTCTCTAAAGGATCAATAAATTCCGCATCCAGGAAATCTGCCATGAGTAATCCACAAAGGTATTCACCGCGTGAAGCCACAAAATCACGCGTCGCACCTTTTTCAACCTCATGGCGAAATTGCTCCAACGTATTTCCGATATGCGTCTTGAGGCCTAGCTCCCGCTCTATCTCCAGGAACCGATCCCTTATCAGTGTAAAGGGGGAATCCAGATTAAGACCCTTAACCGCCATGTCATGGCAAAGATAAAGCAAGTCCGTCAGTTTGGTCTCCCCGGCATTGCGTTTGCCCGGGGCCGAGGGCACAACGACCCGGCGTTTAGGATTGGACTGGAGGATTTTTTTGATTTTTAGGAATTGGAAGTGGTCGGCAACGCTGGAACCGCCGAATTTACAAACAATGGAGGACATACTCTGGTACCTTTATAGTTAAAGGAAAACTTAAGAAAAGATTCAAGAATAAAACCATGGTACCGATATTCTAAGGTAGAGCCAAGAGACAAAGCCATGAAAATTGAAAACCGTACACCCCTGCAAGCCCCAAAACCCGACCAAGGCCCGGTTGCCAGCAATCAGCCTAAAGATGGCGGACGCACCTTCACTGCAGCCTTCACCAAGGCGCTAATCGCTTCCCCTTCAGCTACAGCTAAAGTGCCAGTTTCAGCGCCAGTGGCATTGCCAGCTCCGGCAGTTGTTCCCACCACTGCTTTGGCCTATCAGCCCTCTTCCGCACCCGTCACAGAAAGCGGAATCAGTCCTGAGGACCATATGGAAGCCATCAAGTTTCGTATGAAAACGGGTTACTACAACAACAACTCGGTCCACGACGCCTTATCTGAAAAGCTTTCCGCCATTTTTGACGAACAGGCTTAGTGGCCTCCGGCAAAGAACCGTTCAAACCGCTTTACAAATCGCTCCAAGTCGTGCGCAGGTAAGACATTAATTCCGGCCGCCAGTTTACGACCTCCGCCCGTAGTAAATTCCGACGCTAAACTTGCTGCAGAAGGTACCACTCCGGGGGTACCTCGGGGAGCCCGAATGGAAACTTGAAAGTCCCCTCCGGCACGGGGATGAATCAGGGCCAAGGCCTGTAAGGGATGGTCCAGGATGTGTTCATTCGCCCAGGTAGCCAAGTACCGGCGGGCCCACGGTGCATCCGGCGCCAAATAGGCTTGCGCAGCCTCCGAATCGTTTAGGGCGGTCAAGTTTTTACACATCGATTGATCGGAAACGAACTGCTGGGTGAGCGGACCAAAAATACTTTCCTCTTGGCAAAAATCCAGCGCCGATGTGAATTGGGACATTCGTTTGGCCAAATCAGCTGGGTCGAAAAGGACATCGCTGATTTTTTCTCCGTAGGCATTGTAATTGAGGAGAATGCCGGAACGTTGTAACAAGTTGCTCTCCGCATGGGAAACGCCGACTTCGTCAATCAAAGCCTTGGCGGTATCCGGAACCGCATCTCCAAAAGCTGCCATGGCCGCCCAGAGCCCTTGTTGCCGCCCGAATACTGCGTTCACGATAACGGCCGAACAGGTTCCCGAGGACTGGTAAATATGGAGGTGTAAACGAGGATGAGGTTCGACCTCCCCGGGGTCATGGTGATCGTACCACGTCACGTTCAAATTTTCCTTGGCTAAAATAGTAAGTAGCTCAGGCTGATTTTGACGGAGGCTAATGTCCAATGCATGGATATGTCCCGCTTCCATGGGTGGTAACTTTTGGAGCAGTTTAATATCCCGTTTCAACCCTGTTATACGCAGATCTGGCGCCCCCAAATGCATTTCTAGAATGCGTTGGGCGATCAGTCCATCGGCGTCCCCATTGAACAAAAAAACCAATGGACCAAGACTGGATACCGCTACCCTGTTTATTTCACCCAAGGCCATAACGCGCCTTGAGCACCTGCATGTGGTGCCGCTCATGACCCATCAAAACCCTCAACATTTCTAGGGGGGTAATCTCTACCTCGTTGGCGGAACCCTTTCGGTTCCAGGCTTGGTCATCTAATCCTAGCAGGATGGCGGAGGTAGCCTCGGCGATACCGCGGTGAGCTATTAAAATGTTCGACCAATTCGCCTTTTCGAAACGGCCATGGATTACATATTCATTTTCATCGAAGCCGGGAAGGGATTTGCTTTCTCCCCTAGCGATGCAAACGAGTCGATAGAGATAAATCAGGTTTGCATCCGTCACATGGCCCACGACCTGTTTGACGTTCCATTTTTCCGGAGCATACCTTTCATCGGTGCGTGCTGGGGAAATGCTATTCAAAAAATCTCGGGTTATTTGAACATGAGTTGAGAATCTGGCCACTGGATCTTGAGGGGCAGCCTCGTCCAGATATATTTTCCAAGGGGCTTCATTCAATGTTTTCATTTTTACCTCTGGCTAACTAAAAGTCACTGAAAATAAATCTAATTCCAATCCCTGGACCCACTGATGGACGAGACCGCAATCACAGTATAGACTCAAGTTCTGGATTATCTTCCTTCCATATGATTCAAACCCAGTTCGCACCCGGTAAAACAGCCCAATTCTCCACAGCCTTTCCTATTTCGCCCAGCCGTTTTAACGCCAGGATCCCACAACTCGGCAAAGACGGCTCTCCAGAACTAATTCTGGCACCCGGCTCACCAATGGAGGACGTCTTGCGCCTGGTTTCCGCCGTAGCCGGTGCGGATTGTCCCGTGTTTTTGCGGGGAGAAAGCGGCTGTGGCAAAGAAATGGTGGCGCGACAAGTACACCTAAAAAGTAAAAGGGCCAGCGGGCCATTTGTTGCCGTAAACTGCGCAGCCCTGCCTGCTGGCCTCATTGAAAGTGAATTATTCGGTCATAAAAAAGGGGCCTTTACCGGGGCCCATGTCGATCATCCCGGTACATTTCGAACCGCTCACGGAGGCACATTGCTGCTGGACGAAATTGGGGATATGCCCAGGGAGGTGCAAACGCGGCTACTGCGCGTCCTCCAGGAAAAAAAAGTATGCCCGGTTGGTGACAGCCACGAATACCCGGTCGATTTCCGT
>JAYSRH010000128.1:0-4680 GCA_043721115.1 Fibrobacteria bacterium
TTCATGCCGCTGTGGCTCTCATTCGGGTTGAAAAGAATCGCTCATCCAACGCCAAGCGTATTTTTTCAAGTAGACGAACCGCAGCTTGCGGACCGATACAAGGCATAAAAATCGTGGATGGACTGTTTGCTTTACCCTCAGATTGATTTCCAATATCCAGATTAGCAATCTCGTCACGATCGCGCTCAGAAAGGATTAGAGAAGGGATTTCCGGTCCTAGAAAGTGCACTTGACCCCGCCATTGGCCAGCGGTCATATCCGGCAATTCGTCCGCACATACGGCCAGATGGATATCCTCACCCCATTCGCCCAGCACTTGCAAGCCTTCGATACCGGTAAGGGCCTCGACCACTCTATATCCATTGAGCTTTAGAACCATTTTCACTGCTTGACGGGTGCCATCCTCTGCATCCACGAGGAGAACCGTTTCCTTAATATGTCTTACCTTCCAATGTTCGCGAAATCCAGCCATGACCTGCTCCTGGTTTGGGTGTTCATACCGACACAAATAGATTAGCTCGAAGATGGGGACAGGAATTGTCCTAGGCGAAAAAGGAATTGCCCTAATCGAAAAAGTTGTGCTTTAAAGGACCTGAACGCTGTCCTTAGCTCGGCCCTTGGAAATTGGAGACACCGTGCGCAACGCTTCCAAAAGGATTTGTGGTGACAAAATTTCGGGTAGTAGGGCAAAGTCTTTTAGTCCATGGCCGCCATAGAGCACATATAAAGGGATGCTATTCCGGCCGTAATTGGACAATGCTCTGGAAATGGTTTCGTTGCGGGACGTCCAGTCCGCCTTAAGCATCACCATGTCAAGTTCTCGTAACCTATCTGTTACTTCTCGGGAACTGAAGGCCACTCTTTCATTGACTTTGCAGCTCAGGCACCAGTCTGCCGTGAAGTCGACAAAAACGGATTTTCCCGCTGCAAGCGAGGCGGTCAGTTCGGTTTCTGTAAACGGCTTCCAGTCTATGCTACCTTCGTTCTGTGGCATGTACCCGACGGTAGGCGTTTCTTTTTCTGGATGTGTGCTGCGGATCTGATCCAAGTAAATTAACACCAGTACAAATGCGGGCAGAAAAATAACTAGAGCGATAAGCCCTGCGATGATGCGAACTGGGGTGGTGCGATGGAGCGCCGTCCACTTGCCGAGAATCCAGGCACTCATCCCTGCCAAGAGTAAAATGAAAAGTAAGGCCACCAATGCGTCGACGCCGGCTTGATGGCCCAGTACCCAGGCTAGCCAGATGGCCGTGGCTAAGAGCGGGAAGCCCATAAACTGTTTAAGGTGTTCCATCCATTCGCCCGGCTTTGGGAGGAAGCGCATCATTCCCGGAAAACCGGAAAGCAGGAGATACGGTGCCGCCATACCCAAACCCAAAAAGGTGAAAACGAGCATGGCATAATAGGCAGGCTGCGAAAATGCATAGCCCATGGCCGAACCCATGAAGGGAGCCGTACAGGGTGTGGCGACCACAGTGGCGGTGACTCCGGCGAAAAAGGAACCCGCATGACCACTTTGAGTTCTAGTGCTTCCAATCCGCGTAAAAATCATGCCGAGTTCGAAAACTCCGAATAGATTAAGGCTGAAGAAGAAGAACAACGCGCACAGTACAATGAGAAAGCCCGGCGATTGCAGCTGAAATCCCCATCCCAATTCTCGCCCACCGCTTCTCAGTATCAAAAGCAGCCCAGCCAGAAACCAGAAGGATACCAGCACTCCAGCCGTAAAGGTGAGGCCATGAGAAAAGACTTTCCAGCGGGATTGGCCAGCGCGTTTTACAAAGTCAAATATTTTAAGGGAAAGTACCGGAAGCACGCAAGGCATCAAGTTGAGAATGAGACCGCCTAAAAAGGCCAGCCCCAGCATAAATGTCAATCTTGTCCAGCCTGATTGCCTTTTATCCGAGTTTTGCGAATTATTCATGCCTGATGAGAGGGAAGGGCTAATACTCAACTGTTTCGTATCGGACTGACCAGTTTGCGGAGTGCTGACGGATAATGCGCGTGGACGTTCTTTTCCGATAAGAATTGGAATGCGGATTTGTACAGCTTTTCCCTCTTCAGCGGAACCCCAACCGGTTTCCGAGACCAGTACGCCAACTAGGCTATCGAGGCCACCGGATTTTCCGGTCGCGTCAGGTTCCGGTGGAACCCGGTGCAGCTCCAGTGCATAGCCCCCTTGAACCGGGAAAAAATTTTGATGTGCGGCATTTTCCATCCAATCCGGATTTTCTGGAAAAAACGATAATGCGCTGAGTGTGATGGAACCGGAAGGTTTGGCGAGTATAAAAATGACCGAGTCCACGGACATGGCAGTAAATTTCCACGCTGCATTTTTCACGGGCAAAGCAAGGCGCGCGTTCTGGAAAAGTGTGGCATTGGCTGGGTTTACGGACGGGGAGGGCGATTCAGATTGTGTTCCAGCGCCCAATATGGGTAGGGTCAAAGTCAGGTCAGCATTACCTGGCAAGCAAATGTCTTTGCAAACTATCCATTTCGCCTTGGCTTTAAGTTCGATTTTTCCGTCCACGGGCAACGTGCGGGGGGAGCTGATTTCCACCGGCAATAGAACTTCATTCTCATACCCAAAATTCATCAATGGCGGCACCATAATCCGCATCGGATAAGGCCAATTCAAATTCCCGGCGGCAAAACCTTTTGGCAGTTGCCAGTCTAGAGAAACCGGGAGTCCTGCATCCCCAGGATTTTTCCAGTAAACGTGCCAGCCCGCTTCCATTTTAAGATGCAGCCCCACCCAGAAGCTTTTTCCGGCGGCTACGGCGCTGGGCTCCGCAATCAAAGAGGCCGTTAAATGTGAATGAGTGGCGGATGTTGAAGCATCGTCCATAGACAAGGCCGGGTTCGGTGCAGCCTGGGCTGTACTCAGAGCCAAAGGTATCCCATTGAGGCAAATGGCAAGGAATAGGGAAGTCGGTTTCAGATTTTGCACAGGCAGCCCACTTTTATCCAACATGGTTTTGTTCTCGATAATATACGCATCCAGTGCAGAAAAATGAATGAGAACCCAGGTTCGCGTTCCTATATTTCCAAAGCAAGGGGATTTTACATGCAATATGTTTGGATTGGAGTTGGAGGTGCACTGGGGTCGGTGCTTCGATTCATCCTGCAAAACTGGCTGCAATCCGGAACTTTCGGAGTCTTTCCAACAGGTACCCTGGCGGTTAACCTATTGGGTTCATCACTGGTTGGATTTATTTCTGGATTGTTTGAAACCCTTCCCGTTTCCATGAATCTTAGGCTCTTTTTAATGGTTGGACTATTGGGCGGTTTTACCACATTCTCCGCATACAGTCTTGGAAACCTCACACTCATCCGGGAAGGGCAGGGACGCATGGCCCTCTTATATATTGTTGCCAGTAATGCCTTCGGCATTCTGCTGGCCTTTGGTGGGTACTTTGTCGCGCGCTTTCTGCTGCGCGGCTTGAATGCCGGGCAGGTGGGCGGATGAAGCAAACCCTCAAGATCCTGTCATGGAATGTAAACGGGTTTCGGGCCATCTATAAAAAGGGTTTTATGGAATGGATGCACCGGGATAAACCGGATATCCTTTGCCTCCAGGAAACCAAAGCAGAAATCGGCCAAATTCAAAAAGAATTGAAAGACGCCGGGGACTATCATACGGTATTCTGCTCTGCCCAAAAAAAGGGATATTCCGGCGTGGCGATATTCTCCAAGCAAAAGCCCCTCTCCGTAACCATGGGCTTCGGACATGAACGCTTTGACAGTGAAGGACGTACATTAATTGCGGAATTTCCAGGTTTCACTTTATGCAATGTCTATTTCCCTAACGGCAAATCCCGTCCGGAACGATTGCAATATAAAATGGATTTCTATGCTCATTTTCTGGCCTTTACTTCCGGCCTGCTCAAAAAAGGAAAATGCGTTATTGTGTGCGGCGACGTGAACACGGCTCATCATGAAATCGATCTTGCCCGGCCAAAAGCAAATATCGGAATATCCGGATTTTTGCCGGAAGAACGCGCTTGGATGGATACATTTCTAGCCAGTGGTTTCTACGATAGCTTTCGCCAGTTCAATAAACAGCCCGACCAATATTCCTGGTGGGATATGAAATCGGGAGCCCGGGAACGCAATGTAGGATGGCGCATAGATTATTTTCTGGTCAGCAATAATTTGCAGGCCAAGGTTAAATCCGGTTTCATTCTTCAGGATGTAATGGGTTCCGACCACTGTCCGGTAGGGATCGAAATCGATTCGCCATAATGCGGCAAAACTGTCGAAATCATTTACACTTTTTTGATGAAGCCCCTCGCATAGTATGATAAGGGTAAAATCAAGCCTTAATTTGCCTCCGACTTGATCAATCTGGGGCAGTGAGTAGCCTATTACCAATTATCTTTTCACCTGCGAAAATAAGCAGACCTTGAACCCTAAGGAAGCCTATGGAAAGCAAGTTGGAACTTGAGAGTTGGGAACGGTTCCGGAAACTCGAAGTGGCTGTTCTTGAGAACCCCTTGGATGGGAATCAAGCCCTGGAGCTTGGTAGACTCTATCTGGAAGCCAACTGTTACCAGGAAGCCGTAGCAGTTTTAGAGAGCCTTAAATCCAGAAATCCTGAAGCCGTTGAATTATTTACTCTGCTCGGCCTTTCCTACCTGAATAGCAATCGACCCGAACAAGCCTTGGAAAATTTTC
>JAYSRH010000129.1:0-1884 GCA_043721115.1 Fibrobacteria bacterium
TTCCTATGGATTTACCAACGGCGCTGCCACCAAATTGTTTGTATTTGTCGGCGGTGAAATGCTATTCATCCTGCTGACAGCCATTTGTCTAGCCTGGGAAAACTCTACCAAAGCGCGGCGATAAACTCTTCCAACCGCACTTTTTCCCGGTCGGTTTCCAGCAAAAATTGCAGACCGATATAAGCATAGAGGCCGTCTTCATCAATACGCAGTCCGCGGACACGGCAGGGAATTCGAAAGCCATTTTCCCCACTTCCCACCACCAAGTCTCCACAAGTTTCACTCTTAAAGGCTTCCCGAATAGGCGTTCCAAGATGAGCCGGCTCATCTTCCGTAAGCAGAAAAAACGTGCCTCCATTTGAATCCAAAGTATCCAGCAATCCATCAAAATGCCGGCTCCCGAGGTAGAACCGAACGGGGCAGAATATGCTGATTTCTTCCGGCGAAACCGGATGGTGTGGCTTGGCATCCATAGAGTATTGATTCAATTCTAGGGATGGGCGAGCGGGGTCACAAGAATAATCCCACTTTTATTCTAGGCTTCCTTTGGTATTGAAGGTATTCCTTGGGGAATTTCAGAGGAACTGCGGCACCTGCCTAGAGTTTTTTGACTCGCTGGAGACTCACCCAAGAAGAACTTGGCGAAAAAATTGACGTATCCAAGAACTACGTCTCAGATTGGGAGAGCGGCCACCGCAAGGTGAGTCTTTTCTTTTTGCACGTCGCACCCTGGCAAGGATCAACAAATCGGTTTTAACACTACGCAAGAAGCCCTGTACTGATTTTCTTTCCAGAAGCTGCTTTTGTAAAGTTTTAACCCTGCCGGAACCGTCTACACCGACATATTCCGTCCTCACATGCTTGTCGTTCCGATACTGTAAGTAGGCGTAGATTTTGTCTCCTCGGCGACGAAGCTGCAAACTGCCCTTGGGCAACGTTTTGAGCCGCTTCTCATACAGCACATTAACTTAATATGCGATAATGTAGGGCATGAATCTCTATTTTTAGTCTTTTTCAATCGTTTTAAGGGTGTAGATTTGGAGTCCGATTTACAGCTTCCCGCATCGCGTTTATTTTACTTTTCGGTCCAGGCTCCCTTATTCAAACAAATTTATAGTCAAACTATTTCATATGACTTTTGACATTATACTCCGTAACAGGCATGGTACTGTTAAGAGATATGTTGAGAATTTGGCCTGGCACAGCCCGGATTGTCCGCCGCCACTCACCCGGCGGGATAATCCTTGACGCATACCCCGTTTCGGGGTATATTTTTAGGAATGGAATACGAGGTGATCATTCGGAGAGTCGCTCAAAAGCAACTTTCGAACCTCCCCTTGGATATCCAGCAGCGGTTCCACCTACTCGTGAGCGTGCTAAAGGGCCAAGGTCCTACGGCACCCCATCAGTGGAGGAACTATGGGAAGCTTAAAGGACAAAAAAAACAGCTACCACTGTCATTTGGCCAATAGCCACGCCTATGTCGCCTGCTGGGAGTATCAGAAGAACACGATTACAATCGAGGTATACTATGTCGGTAGCCACAAAGCCGCACCCTACTAAGCTGACCTTCCGTCCAGGAACGCCCAGCCGAGTGATCACGGATGCCCGTCGTCGGTATTCTCGCTACCTCCTCGAGAAGGACGCAGAGACGGTGAACTACTTCGAGACGGATTTTGCTAAAAAGATCGCGGCTACAATGACGCCGGGGTTGTGGCTCAAGCATTCGCGCGAAGCGCATGGCTGGTCCCAAGCTTTTCTCGGAGAGAAGCTGGGTGGTGTGAAGCCATCCCGCATCTCCGATTGGGAGAACAACCAACGCCCCATCAGCAAAACCGCTGCTAAGAAGTTTTCAGCATTGTTCCATCTCTCTGCCGAACATTT
>JAYSRH010000130.1:0-12975 GCA_043721115.1 Fibrobacteria bacterium
AAAATTTCAACCGGGTACCATGTCGGACCTATCGCCATCCTCTCCGCCACGATTGCCCGAGTCCTTCCAGGACTGCCTGGATTTTTTTTACGCCCGCAATCAGTTTTCCATCAAATTGGGGCTGGAGAATATCAACGCGCTATTGGATAGGCTGGGCCGACCGGATACCGGTTTGATTTTTTTGCATGTGGCCGGCACCAACGGTAAGGGGAGTGTGTGTGCCAATCTCGCCGCATTGCTATCGGCCACTGGCCATCGGCGTGTCGGACTGTACACGTCGCCGCATCTCGTCAGCTTTCGTGAACGTATCCTGGTCGATGGCGCGCCTATCCCCGCGGACTATGTGCTGAGCTGGTTGCGCGGCGCGCAAAAAATAATTCTGGAACTCAACGCCACCTATTTCGAATGCGTCACGGCATTGGCCTTAGATTTCTTTCGTTCCATGGATTGTGAAGCGGTCGTGTTGGAAACCGGATTGGGAGGCAGACTTGATGCCACCAATGCCGTCCTTCCCGCCGTGACAGTGGTGACATCAATATCATTTGATCACACTGCTATTTTAGGGAAAACCATTGCTGAAATTTGGGGTGAAAAAATTGGAATTCTCAAGGCACGTGTACCTATGGTGGTGCAAGAACATCGAGAGCCACTTCTGTCGGAACTGGAAAACAAGGCCTTAGCATTGGGGAGTCCAGTGGTACTTTTAAAAGAGTATGCGCGTGACACGGAAGCCGGAGCGGAAATTCAATTTACGGGGAGATACGCCACGTACAGGTTTCCCTCAGAGTTGAGGCCGGAAGCCCATCAAGTGGAAAACCTTTGCCTATCCCTGTTGGCAATGGAAACATTTCTTTCTGGCCCCCTGCCTCCTTCAGACGTTCTCATTCCTTTTCTTCGTTCCGCCAAGTTGCCAGGACGCACACAGCTTTTGGAGGGAACAGGTATGTTACCTGTGCTTTTGGATGGGGCCCATAACCCCGGCGGCATGGCAGCCCTTGAGGCGCATATTAATCAGGCGTTCCCAAGTCGCCGCATACTCGTCCTATTCGCTGTGATGCGGGACAAGGATTTTTCCGCCGTGATGGAGAGCGTCTTTCGTTTTGCCTCGGAAGTCCGTTTTGTATCTCTGGAAGCAAAGTATCCCCGAGCCTTGCGGTACTCGGAACTCGTGCATGCCATGGAGCCTTCGGAGCGAATTAAGGTGCAACCCATTGAGTTACAGCCGGAAAGCTTGCGTGCCCTGCTCAGTCGAAATTCCGGGGCAAATTCGGACCACCCGATCCCTTCGGAATCAGTCCTTCCCGATCTGGTTGTAGTATGCGGTTCTTTGTACTTGCTCGGTGAGGTCATCCCAATGTTACTGCCCTATTATCCGGGCCTGGACTGGTTTCAGCAGTTTGCTGCCGAGCATTAAAAGCCTCTAAAGGGATTCTGTTAGTTTGCTAGCTTTACCTTATTATGGAGATCCTTCCCGTATTATTGATGCGCTTTTTCGTCTTGTCGATTTCTTTATCCTTCCATGAGGCTGCCCATGCGTGGACAGCCTTCCGGCTAGGGGATGACACTGCCAAACGTTTAGGGCGGCTATCCTTGAATCCCCTGGTGCACATGGATCTGGTTGGGTCCTTGATGATGCTTACCGGAATGCCCCTGGGTTGGGCCAAGCCGGTTCCTGTCAATCCAGGTAGACTGAGAAATCCTCGTGCCGCCATGCCCTTGGTTTCGTTTGCAGGTCCATTGTCCAACCTGATCTTGGCCCTGGTTGGCTGTCTGGTTTATTTCTTTGTCGGGTATGGCCTCGATAATTCCGGTTGGTATTTGATGCTGCAAGACTTCATTCTCATCAATTTTTCATTGGCGATTTTCAATTTATTGCCGGTATTTCCTTTGGACGGGTCCAAAATCATCACCACATTCATGTCGGACCGGGTGGCGGATGTCTATGAAGCCAAAATGGCTGCATTGGGAATGTATCCGTTGATAGCCATTGTGATTTTTGAATCCCTGGGCTCCGGTTTTGGACTGATCGACCTTTGGTTTCGGTTCTGGAAACCGCTAATTTATCCGATTTTAGCCCTTTTTAGGGTGCCGTTCCAGTTTTATCCCGGCTGATTAGGGTTCCATCAAACAACTTTTGGACCTAGCCGTACGGCTGGGAATCTTTGTTGCTTTTCTGCTTCTGGATTGCAAAAAACCAGGTGATTTGATAGATTTAGCCTCTGAATTAGAAAGCTACTGGAGGAAATTTTGGCCAATAACAAATCCGCCCAAAAGAGGGTCATTACCGCAGAAAAGTCCCGTTTGGCCAATCGCGCCGTCCGTTCGGCAATTCGCAGCACACTAAAGAAAATACGTACGGCCGATAAAAAGGAAACAATGGTTGCGGAAATGCCCCATCTTTTTTCCATGCTCGATAAAGCGGCCCAAAATGGTCGAGCCGGCATTACCAAAAACACGGCTTCCAACTACAAACGTAAGATCCACAAGCTCGTTGCAGCCAAGTCCGCCTAAGGTGGGAAACGACGGTTTCACCCATAGGAGTGGAACTAAGCTTAATTTTCAGTAGTTAAACCCGCCTCTTTTGGCGGGTTTTTGTTATGTACTCTATTCAATTTGGCTAACACACAGTGTTCGAATAAAGTGAGATAATTTCCGGGATGAAACCTAAAGTGCTCATCATTGATGACGAAGTATCGCTTTGTGCGCTACTAGAGGTGTTTTTCGAAAAAAAAGGGTATGCGACGGTTTCCGCCCATAGCGTTGAAGCCGGACTCAAGCTCTTGGATGGCCCTGAGCCCTTATTGGCCATGGTTGATTTGGCTTTAGGTCAAGGTTCAGGACTCACCCTAGTCAAGGCGCTGCTCGACCGCTTCCCGCGGGTTCCTGTGGTTGTCATGACTGCCTATGGGACAGTTGAAAAGGCCGTTGAGGCTGTAAAGCTGGGAGCCTTTGATTTTATTTCCAAACCTTTCGAAATGGTTTTTTTGGGAAAAGTGGTCGAAAAGGCCGTGGCGACTCGGACACTGGAAACTGAAAACCGTGAGCTGAAGGACTTCATTCGACGGCAAGGCGTTGAGCTAATCGGTCAATCTCCGATTTTTCTCCAACTTAAGGACCGGATCAACGCCATCGCCTCCTCGGAAAGCACCGTGCTCATTACAGGGGAGAGCGGGACCGGAAAAGAACTGGTGGCAAAGCTCATCCATCAAAAATCCTTACGTTCCTTAAAACCATTTGTAGTGGTCAATTGCTCTTCGCTTTCCGAGAGTTTGCTGGAGTCGGAATTATTTGGACATGTGAAAGGATCGTTTACTTCGGCACATGCCGACAAGGATGGCTTATTCGCGGTTGCCAACGGTGGCTCCGTGTTCCTGGACGAGATTGGGGAAATGCCATTGCGTACCCAGGTCAAGCTATTGCGAGTCATCCAGGAACGGGAAATCACTCAGGTTGGTGGGACAAGTTCTTCACGCATCGACGTCCGGATTTTAGCTGCGACCAATGTGAATCTTGAAGATGCGGTAGCACAAGGACAGTTTCGGGAAGATCTGTACTATCGACTCAATGTCTTGCGCATCAATACACCGGCGTTGGCTGAGCGGAGTGAAGATTCCATTCTGCTCGCAAACTATTTTTTACAAAGAAAAAGCGGAGGCCGTAAGTCTTTCACCGCAAACGCTCTAGAGCAAATTCAAGCCTATGCCTGGCCTGGAAATGTACGACAATTGGAAAATGCGGTAGAGAGGGCAATTGCCTTCAGTACCAGTGAATCTATTGAAACGCTGGAGCTGGACTTGCCAGGCACAACCGTGGCGGAGCCGGATCAGGGCCACACCTTTGCGCGGACCGGGAAAATGGAAGCTTCCGGTTCCATGCCGGCCGGGGAACGCGTCTTTGGAGCTGGCACATCGCCGACCCTCAACGACATCGAAAAGGCTTATATTTTCTGGGTGCTTACCGAAAATCAGTGGCATAAACCGACGGTAGCCAAGATTCTGGGGTTGGATATTTCCACGCTTTATAGGAAGATTGAACGCTACGGTTTAAAAGTGCCATCCTGATGCTTACGCTCGGGAATTTTTGGAGGCTTGTCTTGTTTCACCCTGGATTGGGAGTGATTTGATCAACCCTACTGGATGTATCAGGCTGTTGCTTTGCCTGGCGGCTCCACTCATGGCCCAAGTTCAGGTGCTGGAATCGTTGCGGGAAACTGTGTTTTCGCGTTGGGAGTTTCAAGAACATTTCCCCCCCTCTGTAAAACTTTTCGCCAATTCCATCAGTGCCTCAGAACTCCCGGCCCTAATTCAGCATGTGCGTGAAGCGCATCCTGCAGCCGTGACCAATCCTGAGGCGCCAACCTTTGCTGATTTATGGGCCAATTTCAGTGTGGGCCTCGCCTTGGAAAAAATCAAGGCTGGCAATGGCGACACGGAAATCCTCATGGCGACCCAATTGGCCAAAGGTAACATTGCCGTTAACTTTGAAATGGCCAGGATTCTTACCCAAAACGGGCTGTATAAAAGAGCGCGTTTATTACAGTTGGAAGTTCAGCGCAATATGCTGGAAAAAGGATATATAAAGGTTCCTGAACTCGCCAAGCTGGAATTGCTCCGTGCCCGTGAGGCGATGGGCCAGGGTTCATACTTGGTCGCGAGGCTTGAGGCTGAGTTTGCTGGAAGACTCGATCCGCTTTGTCCTTGGGTTCCCTTTATGTTGATGGAGATGGAGTTCCGGGAAAAGCCCCCGCTCAGTTGGGATTTGAGCGCCGCTTGGTCGCGCCTCACCGAGGCTATCAGATTGCTGCAATATTACGACAGCCAATCCCTTTTCATAGTCAATATGTCGCGTGCCTTTCGCATGGGGCTGGCCTTTTTTGGCGCTGCTGCATTGCTGGTTCTCTTCGCCAAGTATTTTTCGCGCATCACCCATTTATGGGTCGAGCGGCTGCCGAATCAAGTGGAACTCTGGATCCGTTATTTCGCCTTGGCTCTCCTCCCATTAAGCTTGATGATAGGTGGATTGGGATATGCAGCATTAGGGCTGGCCTTTACAATGCTGCTCTGGAAACATGTGACCAATCAAGAAAAGACCTTTCTCAAGGTTCTAATGACCGGTCTAGCCTTGATTCCGTTCCTTTTTATGTGGGAGCAAACCATGGTGCGCCACCTGGATGATACCCTGGGAGTCCATCTTTATCATCGTGCCTATAATCGCGGATATGAAGCGCCCCAAATCGCGCAAATGGAAGCATTCAAAGCTAAAACCCCAGAGGACAGTCTTTATCGCAGCCTAGCTTATTCCCTCGCCTACAAGAAGCAAGGAGAATACATTAAGGCCGGGGAATTTGGCCGCTTGGCCGCTCAAATTGAACCTTCTAATCCTTATGTGCTTCTCAATAATGGGAATCTGGCCATGGTGGGATTTGATTACACAGGTGCGTCCACCGCTTTCACTGAGGCGCGTAGGATTGCGCCCAACATGGTGGAAACATGGTTCAACTCCAGTCAGGCGGAATTGTATTCCAACAATTCGACTCGGCATAAAAAATACCTGGATCGAGCAGCCGAGGTGGACCCACAATGGGTCAACCAGTTTTTGAACGACAACGACGAATATTTTCCCCAATATCCGGCCACACGTAAAGCGATGGATCCCATGTTAAGAAATCGGTTGGCTTGGACCGCGGCGTGGAATTCCTTGATTGGATTGGACTTTCTAGGTGTGTGGGTCAGTACCGGTATTTATGAAATCATGGGTGGTTGGCTGCTCGCCATGGTCGGCATCGTCGCCTTGTTGCTCCATTTCCGCTTTCGACATTATTCTCAGCATAGCCATGGAAAGGATTTGTTCGACTGCAAAATTTGTAACCGGGTCATGTGCCGTCTTTGTCGCAAAGGCGTGCATTGTCACACTTGCTTTAAAACAGTTTCCGGAATTCATGATAACCGGGTGAAAATGGAAATGGTCAAACGCATGCGCATTCGCTCGGCCGTGCAACGCGTGCGTATCGGAGCCGTGCTTAATTCGCTTTGGCCGGGGACCGGGCTTTTGCTTTTAGGTTTGGGCAAGGGACGGTTTGTTTGGATCCTGGCAACAGGATTTCTGATGGGTGGCCTTTGGCAAGTGAACCACCTCCTCATGGAGTATCCGAGCTTTGTGATTGGCCCTTTCCACTGGTTGCCTTGGCTACCTATCGCACTATTTTATCTTTTGTTCAATATCAAGCTGCTCCGCACTCCCGTCAATGTCGGTGAACTGATGGCCGCTTCCGCTTCCATGGAAAAGGAGACTTTCCGATGAAGCTCTCCGGGGATTTAAAAGACTTCTCTCTGGCCGATGTCCTGCAACTATTGTTGCAACAGCGCAAGTCCGGTGTGCTCAATTTGGTTAACGGGAAAGAAAAGGCAGAAATTTTCATCTCCGCCGGTAATGTCAATGGGGTCAGGGTGAATGGCGAAATGCCGGAGGATATTATCAAACAAATGCTGATCGCCTCCGGCAAGGTGGAAAAGGATGAGATGCATGAACTGGAATCCATGTCCAGGGAAATGAATCGCCCCTTGCTGACAACCTTGGCTGCCAAGGGTCATTTGACCGATGAGGACAAGAAAGAATGGCTACAAATCATTTCCGAGGATATGGTTTGTGAATTGTTTGGGTGGCTCAAAGGGCAATATGATTTTGGTACTGGCCTAAAGGCCCAATCCTCCATTTCCATGCAACTGAATATTTCCACAGAATTTGCCTGCATGGAGGGAATGCGGCGCATAGATGAGTGGCCGCGGCTTAAGGAGTCCATACCCGATGCCAAAGTCGTTTTCAACCTTATGGAAAAAACCTATGACGGCGACCAATTAGGCTGGGACTATTTGGTGTTGGGGCTGGTTGATGGACGGAAGAGCGTTGCACAAATCGCCAAACAAGTTCCCTTTGGCTCTTTCCGACTCTCCGAATGCCTTGTAAATTTATGGGAGGGTGGGTTTGTTGCTCCGGTAGAGGATTCTGTCGATGAAATCGATTTGCCTACCGCTGCCGATCCCCAAAATGAAAAGGATAGGAAAACGGCCATGGTACTGGGTACGGCTTTCATGTTTTTGCTGCTGGCCCTGGTCGTGAGGCTCGTTTCCTACTGGTTCCTCAGCCTAAACCTTTCATCGGCTTCCCAGCAAAGTTCAGAGGGGGGGTATGCGGTGAAAATAGCGAACCATTTTGCGTACGATAATATTGAAGTGCTGATAGTTGATCATGCGGATAGGCAAAATAAGCTACCTGCGAATCTAAAGGTGCTGGTTGATGAGGGCGCTTTGGTTCCAAATGAGATCAGCGGCCCCATTGGAAATAAACCGGTGTATAAGAAACTCACCAAAAAAACCTACCAACTTAAATGAGATCTTGAATGTCCACGGCTACCCAGCACGAAGTTAAAACCGCCGAAAGCGTCCTCATGGGGGATGTGATATGCCAGAGTTTTATTCAAAGTTCGAGTACTCTAGCGTATGCATGTCTGCTTATTCGACGCAAGAAATACGGTTTGGCAAGCCACGTTTTGCAAAGTTTGGAAGGCAAGCAAACTACACGATTCAAAGACATGGTTTTTTATTTACAGACCCAAATTGGTGTTGAAACCGGTGAACACCAACAGGTGAAACAGAAGCTGGTTTCGCACCTGCATCGGCATCCCAACGATTTGGTGGCTTTGTCACTGCTCGAATCGAGTATCTATTTAGAATGGATGGCATGGCAAGGACGGCCATCAGAAGTTCCCGCGAACTCATTGGGTGCAGCCACTCCAGTGGCCTCTTTTTCGGCGGCAGCCAGCATTCTTCCGGTTTCTCCGGCAATCTCTACACCGAATATGGCGGCCTTCGAGCTTGGTGAGGGAGATTTCGGGATCTATCAAAGTTTGGCGATGGATGACAATACCCAGGCATTGGTTCTTGGAAATCAGGCGCAAAACCGATACAAGTCCACCAGTCGAAATCCTAATCTCGCCTCCTTGGTCAACTTACTGCCACAAATTCTTCCGGGTGCCATTGCCAATACGTGTGATGCGTTGGAGGGTGGAGAAATTCACAAGATTTGCTTTTCCTTCCAGAATTTGACGGTGACCTCTCTGCATATGGGTGCAGAATGTCTCGAGCTTGTAACAGGAAACATCAACCAATCCCTGCTGACCATGGTACGAGCGGAAAATATTTTTCAAAAACAGGCCGCTTCGGCCAAAGTGCGCGCCAATATGGGGCCTCAAGCAGTAGGTAATTTGACTCATGAGTAAACTCGATCTTGCACCCACGGACATCAACAAGCTCGTTGAGTCACAGGATTTGGACCAATGCCTTGGATACTTAAGTCTGGTGAAGGGAATTACCGGAGCCATCTTATACAGTCGTGAAGGGTTGGTCGTGGCCTGGGGTGAGGATAGTCAGCAAAACCATTTTATCGAATCCCCTTATTTTCTAGCCAGTTTTCAGGAATCGTTGGCTCAATACAGAATGCTGGGGATGGGCCCATTGGAACATTCCGTGTCGTTTGATGAACATCATTTTCATTTGATAGTCAATTTGGGACAATTGGACCTATTCTTTCTTGTCGTCGCCGGAACCCGGGGAAGTTATGATTTATTCAAATTTCGGATAGACCGCGGGGCCCTTGCCATTGCCCGCCTCTTACATGAACGTGGCTATATACGGAGTTGAATGGAATGCTTACTATATTGGAAAGAATAAACCAGATCAAGGGCGTCAAAGGTTCGAGTATCGTCAGTCCGGACGGGATTGAGATTGTGTCCCACTTCAGGACTCCGGTTCCTTCAGAATTCATCAGCGCCCTTATCGTTTCGGTACAGCAGGTGGCCAATAAAATTGTTGCAAATGCGCAGGCAGGTCAACTGATGCAGACAATGATTGAAGCTAGCGATGGCAAGTTCTTTGTCCAGGTTGTAGAATTAGGCTATCTGGTTGTGCTTGCGGACAGCCAGGCCAATACCGGCTTGATCCGGGTGGAAATCGCTCAAGTCAGCCCCTTAATTAAGTAACCGAGGAAAATCCTGTGGCATCTATTAATTACGCAACCCGGGAAATCAGCTGCAAGATCGTGTATTACGGTCCTGGGCTGAGCGGAAAAACCACTAATTTACAGATTATTCATCGAAAAATACCGGACAAGGATAAAAGTGAAATGGTGTCCTTGGCCACGGAAACGGACCGGACTCTATTTTTCGATTTTCTTCCCCTCGATTTGGGATCCATCAAGGGCTTTTCGACCAAGTTCCAATTGTATACCGTGCCAGGCCAGGTCTATTACAATGCCACCCGAAAACTTGTACTTCGCGGGGTGGATGGCGTGGTTTTTGTAGTGGACTCACAAGTGGATAAGCTTCAGGAAAACCTGGAAAGTTTTGCCAACCTGCAAGAGAACCTAAGGGAATATGGACATTCCATCGAAAACATTCCCTTGGTGCTTCAGTACAACAAACGCGATTTACCCAATGTGTATTCCGTGGATCAGCTCAATGAATTGCTGAATAAATTAAAACTGCCTCATTATGAAGCAGTTGCTGCCACAGGTGTGGGTGTTTTTACAACCTTAAAGGGAATTGGAAAATACGTAATCGATAAGTTCAATGCCAAGTACGCGGGCTTTCAAGGGACTCGACGCACCGCTCGTCCAGGTGATGCGGCCTCGTTAGGCGCCTCGGCTGCCAAGCCCGCACAACAAGCTTCGCCCGCGGCGCCTGCTATGCGTCCTCCCATAAGCGCGCCCCAACCTTTTCCTGGCTTTGGTGGACCCGCCGCTCGGCCTTCCTTTCCAGGGCCACAGAACCCAGTATCCCGACCACCGGATCCCGGCTTTCGGCCCCCAACCAGTGCGCCACAAGCCAACCCGCTTGCAGCGCCGAGCGCGAATCCTTTCGCTGCTAATAATCCTTTTGCCGCCAACAATCCTTTTGCCAGCAAAAGCCCAGGCACGCCACCTGCCTTTCCTCCAAAAACGGATGGGCCTGCGGGTTTTGCGCCACCGACAAGTGGATTCACACCGCCACCGTCCGGCATTCCTGTTTCACCTTTTCTGCAGGGTTTTCAAACCCCAAAACCATCCTTTCCAGGCACACCATCAGCAGGTGGGCCAAGCTTGACACCCAAACCCTTAGATTCCATTGGCACCAGCCCCGGGATCCAAAGCTTTGGCCAGCCTCCTCCGGCTTTTAATTTGGGCGGACGGCCAGGAGACCAAACATTGCCTCCCGGTATGCCTGGTTTTGGCAATGCTCCCAATCGACCTCCGGTACCGGGAATGACTCCGCCCGCGCAGCCGAATTTCGGCCAGGGAAATTTTGGTGGACAATCCAACCCAAACCCCGGGAACCCATTTGGCGGCTCTCCAAGCCCTATGCCCAGCTCCATGCCAGTATTTCCTGGACAACCTGGAGCCGCGTTCCCGACCACACCCTTTGGTGAACGGGTTTCAAGTCCGACTCCTCCTCCCCTTCCGATAGCGACGCCGCCTACTCCTTCCGCGGCTGGGCCAACGCCTTCCGGTGGTGGCGGTGTGCCTGGTGAGGTGGATCGCAGCGGTATTGTGACGACCTATGAGGACATGGCCAAAAACGATTCCTTCAAAACCAAAAAGCTACCGCATCCCAATGAGAAGAAAAAAGGATTCTTCGACGGGCTTTTCAAAAAAGAAAAATAGGCGTGGGCGATTTTGTCCTGTACAAAGAGGATATCGATCGGATCAACAAAATCCTGTCGCATCTTATTACCGAGTCGGCATCCTCGTATGTGCTCCTTATCAACAAAGACGGGAATCTTATTTCCCAAGTCGGCTTCAGCCCTAAAATAAACGCAACAACTTTGGCGGCTCTAGCTGCCGGCAGTTTTGCTTCGACCAAGGCGATTGCGACTTTGATCGGTGAGACTGAGTTTTCGATGATGTTCCACCAAGGCGAAAAAGAGAATATCCACATTTCGCTTGTCGATGAAGATGTGATCATGGTGCTTATCTTCGATGATCGAACCAATTTGGGATTAGTCAAGTTGATTGCCGGAAAAGCAAAAGCAAAACTGAACGAAGTGCTGATGGACATAAAGAACAATGAAGTCGAAGATTTTCCGCCGGAAGGGACGACTGGAAACCAGATCTCGGACCAGTTCGACGCACTCTTTCCCGGCGACAAGTAAGTCGTGTTATCAATTTCAGCGCATGCATAAATAGCCTAAACGGCATAGGAAAATAATGGATAAAATTAAGGCGGAACGGATACTACAAGCCGGTTTGGATCGGAAAGCCGACTTCGTCGAAATTTTTCAAGAAGAGACCCGTAACGCGTCGGTATCCTTCCGGGACCGAAAAGTGGAATCGGCGACAGCAGGCACCGATTACGGGCTTGGTATTCGCCTGGTATATGGCACGGAAGTCTTGTATGCGCATTCCAGCAATGATGAAGAGAATCACATTATAAAGTTGATCGACAATTTGGCTAAGAGTCGGGGTATTGCCGTCAACCATAGCTCTGAGCCTACGGTAAAACTGGTCGGCAAAGTATTTGAAAATCGCCATAAAATCACCAAGGATCCCAGGGAAATCGGACAAGAAAGAAAACTGGACCTCATCAAACTCGCCGATCAGGTGGCGCGAAGTTATTCCGATAAAATCGTCCAAGTGAGTTCACGCGCTGGAGATGTGGTTTCGCATGTGCTCATCTGCAATAGCGAAGGGCTTTGGACGGAGGACACGCGCACGCGTTGCCGGTTTACGGTCAATGTCACGGCGGAATCCGGTGGGGAAATCTTTGTAGCCAGTGAGTCACCGGGCACCATGCGCGGATTCGAATTTTTTGAAAGTCTGGACATCGCCCATTTTGCCAAGCAAGCCTCTGAGCGCGCCATCTTGATGCTGTCATCCGGTTACGTAAAGGGCGGGAAGATGCCGGTGGTTATGGGCAACGGCTTCGGCGGGGTGATCTTCCATGAGGCTTGCGGGCATTTGCTGGAAACGGAAGCAGTGAGACGCAAGGCCACACCCTTTGCGGGCAAAGTCGGGGAAAAAATCGCCCATTCCGCGGTAACGGCTATCGACGATGGAACGATTCAAAACGCCTGGGGATCCTTGAACGTGGATGATGAGGGCAATGCGGTGCAGAAAACCGTGCTGATCAAAGACGGTATTCTTCAGAGCTACATGTCCGACCGGGTTGGCGCGCAGGAAACGGGGGTAGGCATCACTGGAAGTTCGCGCCGGGAATCCTATCAATACGCGCCAGTATCTCGAATGCGCAATACCTACATCGATAGAGGGACATCTTCGCTTGCGAGCATGATAGGCGGAATCGAGAACGGTTTATACGCCAAAAAAATGGGCGGCGGCTCGGTTAATCCGGCCACCGGGGAATTCAATTTTTCGGTGGAAGAAGCCTATGTGATTCGCGGTGGAAAAATCATGGAACCGGTGCGTGGAGCGACTTTGCTCGGCAAGGGACCGGAAATACTGCCGCTCATTTCCATGGTCGGCGACGATCTGGAAATGGCTGCGGGGATGTGCGGGGCCGCTTCCGGTTCCATACCTGTCATGGTTGGCCAACCGACTCTCAAAGTGGACAATATCCTGGTAGGCGGACGCTGATGGCTAATCCGACCATGGATGGTGGTGAGTCCTTGAAACCCGTCGATGCCATTGATTTTATGTGCAGCGAAGCGACTCGTCAAGGGGCTGAGCAATTTGATGCCGTAGTCGGGGAATCGGAAAGCATGGGCTTGGAACTTTTTGAAGGCAAAGTAAAAAGTACCGAAATCTCTAATTCCCGCGGTATCGGTATTCGACTTTTTAAAAATAACTGCCCGGGTTTTGCTTTTACCGAAAAGATGTCTCGCCAAGCGATTTCCCAAACCGTTAGAGATGCTCTCAGCCATACCTTACTCACTGATGCGGTAGCGATGGATCTTCCCAATCCGGAAACTTTACCAAACATCGATCTAA
>JAYSRH010000131.1:0-1881 GCA_043721115.1 Fibrobacteria bacterium
TCCCCGGAGCGCTTATTGGAATATGAATCCTATAAAAAAACATTTGGTTTTAAGGGCATAAAACTGGAGCATATGATGCGGCAGTCGGGGCTAGTATAATTCATATGCAGGCCAGCGATGCGGAAATGAGAGGTGTCGCAGTACGATTATGAGAGGTGTTGACTTTGCCTAGAATGCTTATGTGTGGTTGCGATAAAATTTCGGTCGCTCGGCAGTCCTCATAACCGACCCGAAACTTACCGTTCGTTCATCCGGCGAAATAAACCGTCATGGTCTGCCATTCCCGATTGGGCATTACGTCTAGTGTCCCCAAAATTGCTAGCGAGAATTCTGAATCAGAAATCAACCTCAAAGGGATTTCCCTTTCGATTCATAGTTGCAGAAAACACTTTAAAACTAGAAAGACGTCAAGTTAGCAGTTCGGTGCGGCATCGCAGGTCCCTGTGGCGATTTGATATATTTTGTGGAATCCACTCGGACCATTTGGAGAGGGGACGTCCTTAGGGACAATGAATTGTCTTGGGAAGATGCCAGAATTGTCAGCTGGGAGTGAAATCGGTCCGAGAATAACATAAGTCATTCTAAGCCCTAGATTTATTGACCGGTATGGCGCGAGATCAGGGCGCGCAAGCTGTGCGCTTGCCGCCTTCTCCCATGCGTGCACATCGGCTGCAGTTGCTTTTCGCAACAAGCCCTTGCTGACCAGCGGTTCTACCCACTCTGAACCTGGGTAATCATCTACCCATCCTTCGCCTTCGTCGATATTATCGCGAGCAGATCGTGCAGGACGAAGTGAGGCAAGAAGTGCCTCCTCGCCAGGCTGATTGGCGTCGAAATTCAGCAAGGTTGGTTCATAGGCGCTGCGAAAACGTTTAACTTTTGCACCAGTACCCTTTTCCACTTCAGTTACCAATGCATCCAGTTGCGGTCCACCATGATGCCGCCAATATGAACCGGCACATTCTGACGACGTGGCCGGAACTTCTTGCTGACCGTCATGAGCCTCGTGATAGCCATGAGCTATGGGCACGTTCGAAGGAGCGTTCTGAATCACTTGCCGCTTATTGCCATATGCGATGATGCCGATAATCCTTTGCGCAGGTAACGCCGCAAAATCCCAGATAACTGATGTTTCAGCGCTAATTACATAAATCTGTGGAGCACCGTCAGCATTTGCGGTGAGTTCAACTACAGTAGGTGTGCTAGAGCTGATGGCGTGACCTTTAGGATGAGCCCCGCCTTCGTACACTCCCGCGACGCTGATTTCGGTTTCGACAGGAATGTCGAGGCCGAGGCACGTGGCGTGAACGGTTGCACCGGAAAGGGGCGAGGGGTCATTGGAACAGCCTGTAATTGCTATACAAAACCCAAGTAAAGTTAAATGTGCACGCGTTAGAATCATCCTACAAGCCTTAAGATAAGTCGATTAAGTCTCAGTTAATGGCAAACAAATAACACGAGAAGGCTGGAGGTTTCCCCCAACGACCCCTCTTTTACTCCCACCAGATAGTCAAACGGCGTGAATTTAGAAAACCATGCCGCCTATGCCGTCGCCACCGATAGGCATAGCAGGCTTGTCTTCGGGTAACTCTGAGATTGACGCATCCGCAGTGTAAAATGTCTGAAGGTTTGTTTTTTGGCCAATAGGGCCTAGAAACGGACAGTTAGCACCCCCCAACATTCCCGCCGCTAGCAATTTCACCAAACCAGTATTCCTTTACCCCATCAAAAAAGGGCGGCCCATGATAGGCCGCCCTTTATATACCCGTCAAAAGACGAAAAACTTATTTTACTTCTACAGTACCGCCGGCTGCAAGGATCTTCGCCTTGATTTCGTCGGCTTCGGCTTTGTTTACGCCTTCTTTGATTGCTTTTGGTGCG
>JAYSRH010000132.1:0-4663 GCA_043721115.1 Fibrobacteria bacterium
AAAGGTATTTCCGGTATGGCGGTTCGCGGCGGAAAACCGATCCTGATTCAAGGAACCGTGGACAGGATAGCGTTTGGCACCGACTATCAAAAACCGGACATCGTCTCTTCCATTTGTTGCCCTCTGCTTTTTGGTGAGGAGCCAGTAGGTGTGATTAATATTTCCAGTAAAAATCCTGACCGGGTTTTTACCAGTGCCGATGAAGATTTTCTAGTTAAACTATCTCAGCTGACTGCAGAAGTGATCATAACCTCGCGTGATAACGCCTCCAATCTGCAATCCACCTACGTGCTGGGCCTTTTGAATAACGTGCGGGAAATCTTCTCCATGAAATACCGGTTCGAGGAGCGCTTGAATCTGCTTCTGATGAAAATGGCCAATGCTTTTGAGGCCAAGGAATGCACCTACTATGAATTCAATCCACTGGATCGGGGATTTATGGCCAAGGCATCCAGCTCCATCGGCATGAGCGTGCTCAAGGAACGTCCCATGCGTTTGGACGACACCTTTGCCCAGCGCGTGCTGAAAACAAGCAATACTATTTGTGTCAACGCCGCTGGAACAACCCACCGGAGTAAAAAATGGTGCTTGCTGCAACCCATCCGGATTGGGACTGGCCAGGATCTGGTAGGCACAATTTTCATTTACCTCCAATCAGAAAAAAACCATCTCAAGGAGGAAAGCGTCCTACTCCGGAAAATCGGAGACATGCTGGCCCGAGAGCTTTCCAAAAATAGGGAAATGGAAGCCCTCAAAGTGCAATCTCTCAAATACTCGGCCATTTCGCAATTTTCCTTCGATATCGCCAATGCCAAAAGCCTCCCCGACCTGACTAAAATGATCCTGTCCAACGTGCGGCTCATTCTGGAATCGGAAACCTGTATATTGCGCCTGCGCAATTCTCCCACGGAAGCCTTGGAAGTTTTCGAATCGCTGTCGCATAAAAATGCAACGGCACTCAAGGATATCCTGCTTCTGGATGAATGCATTTCCGCCAGCATACTCCCGGGCAAAGGAGCCATGCTGATTCCCGACCTCAACCACTCTGAATATGAAACTGGCAGCCATGCTGCAGAATCCATGTTGTCCGTTGCCATCGAAATCCAGGGCGAGGTATTAGGTACGCTTTCCCTTTATGACAAAAAATCCATGGATCAATCCTATGGCACGGAATTTTCGGAAGAGGATAAGGAAATCCTGCTCAACTTTGGATTACAAGTCTGCAAAGGGCTAAAGCGCTTTTTGCCTTTTCAGGCGTTCGCTCCTGTGGAATCACCCGTTACCGGGTAAGACACCCTTCCAAAATAAATTCGTCCAAAAAAATTACGCTTTCCCAGGTAGCCAATGGCAATGGAAATAGAAATGCGCTCTGGGAAATTGTAATATTAGGCTAACTTAGTAGACGTTCCATCCTGCTAGTGCCAAAGGATACCCATGTTCCCGCAACTAATTAAATTTCTTTTCCTTCTCGCCTGTTTAGGATTGGTACTGGTTCCGGATTTGCAGGCTGGAAAATGTGATTATTTAATCGTTACGGATAGCATGTTCAGCATCCAAGCGAAACGCTTGGCGGATCTGCGCCATAAACTCACACCGAACGTTGCGAAACAGCCTTGCATTAGGCAAATGGCGGATATATATCAGGAATACCCCGTAGTCGGACCAAAATGGAAGTCTTTACAGGAATACCTAAAAGCGGCCTATCAGGCGAACAAACCAGACTTGGCCCATGTAGTTTTACTTGGAGATGCTTCCTTGAACCCGACTTCTGGGCGCGACCATGTTCCAACGTTTACCGAACAAATTCACTCCTTGGATCGTAGTAGTAACAGTCCTGATACGATCTATTATGACACAGTCACTTCCGATGATGCCTATTCTGCTCCGTTCGATTCACTGCGTTTCGATAGTATTCCTGATATGGCCTTCGGTATCGGTCGAATTCCTGCCGATTCTCCACAAGAAGCGGATGCCTATTTGGATAAGGTGGAAGCGTATGAATCCAACTTTGCCTTTGGACCCGCTGCATTTACTTATGGTTTTATCAGCGACGATGATTTGCAGAGGGGGTCGCAGGATGGCCTAGATCCCATTTACAATATGCCACAATTGCATCAAGCTGTTTGGGATTCCTTGCCTGTCAAACCTTTTGTGCGAAGAATGCTTTCAATTGAATTTCCGATTCAGCCTGACGGCCAAAAGCCGGCCGCCCAGGATTCCACTATAGGACTTTTTAATTCCGGCCCCGCCCGCATCTATTTTATCGGGCACGGCAGCCCACACCAACTCACGGACGAAAATATCTTTAACGTTCCAGCCGATTTGCCCCGACTGCACAACAAAAGGTTACAGCCCATTGCCTCCATGCTGGCTTGCACCACGGCGCGGTTTGCCGATGGGGATTCTAATTCCATGGGTGAACAACTGCTCTTCCATCCAAACGGAGTCATTGCCTTTATGGGCGGAACCATTCCCACCTACCCCACTGAAAACAACCAATTGTTTATCCGATGGAATACACTTGCCATGGCAGGAGGGACACTTGGAAAGACTTTTGCGGAGGCTAAGAATTCCGGTGGATTTCTTAGAATCAACTCGGTGGCCTATGCCTTATTGGGAGATCCAGCCCTAACACTTCCAGCACCAATATTTGATTTAGAGCCTGCTTCAGGTAGTGGTGTAAGCAAGCTGGTGCTCACAAATGCGGGGACAATGGGCGACTCTGCCTATTTCCAATTGGTGCGCATTGATTCCCTGCCTTTTAGTGCCGTTATCGATCCCCTAAACTTTAATCTTAAGGAGGCAAAATACCAACGTGAAGTTTTGGTAGCGGAAGGTCGAGCGTCTCTATCAGCGGGAGGGAGTGTAACATTTATGTTATCTGGGTCCGGTAATCCCCAGGCCCTGGCTATCAAGGTGATGATCTGGAATTCGCGAGGAATGCATTACGGACATTTCCCCCTTGAATCACTAGGTTTTGTCGCCATCCGCCCACTTCGAAATTCCCGCTCCGCGTTGCAGGAATGGCATGTTGCCTTGCAGGGGAACCGTTTGGTTTTGACCAGCCAGGGCCGCAAAATTGGGTTGGACGGTAAATCCATGCATTGAGGAATCGAAGCCACGCCGTTCACATCCGGCAACACTTAATGTTGCCAACCCATCCCCAAATCGGTAGTAATCCATTACTTTAAGGCTTAAGAGCAAGCCATGAATCTACCAGACGTCCTTCATTATTCCGATTATCGAGTTTTCCTAAAGGAATTCTACGACACTCATAAAGCCGTAAACGCCAATTTTTCCTACCGCTATCTTTCTCTGAAGGCGGGCATCAATTCTTCCGCGTTCTATAAATACATCATTGAAGGCAAACGCAACATCACCAAAACCACCCTTCTTAAAACCTGCTTGGCCTTGAAACTCAAGGACCAGGAAGCGGAATACTTTGAGAATCTGGTTTTTTTCAACCAAGCTAAAACCATCAAGGAGAAAAATCTTTACTTCGATAAATTGACCAAGCTGCGGGGAATTTACGACCAACGTAAAGTTGCGCAAAACCAATTTGCCTTTTATGAGGAATGGTATCACAGCGCTATCCGGGAAATGCTGGAATGCATGGCATTCACCGGTGACTTTACCCGCTTGGCGAAAAGCCTAACTCCACCGATTTCATCCAAACAGGCCGTGGAGTCGCTGGCACTGCTGGTTCGGTTGGGCATGGTGAAAAAAAATGCGCAGGGCCGTTGGCGACAAAGCGACTCGGTGCTGACCACGGGCGGACAAATCGATGCCAAAGTCGTCGTAGAATTCCAGAAAAAAATGTTGAAGCTGGCATTGGAAGCCTTTGACAAAACCAAACCCGAGAAAAGGCTAATGTCCTCGACCACCTTTGCCGTATCCGGGGATACTTTGGATTTATTCAAGAAAAAAATCCGTCAGTTGAAGTCGGAGTTATTGGAATTGGCCAGACTCGACGGCAACTCCTCCCAGGTTTTCCAACTCAATTTGAATCTCTTCCCGCTATCCATAGAAAAGGGCAGGAAATCATGACCAAAATATTTCTCCGATTTTGCACTATGCTAGTGGCCATTTCCATTTGGTCCTGCGTGCTTTTTCCCAGTGACTCGCCAGACTTGGGTGGCGGTTCAGATACAGAGACATTGACCGGCGTTATCACAACCGACAATCAAGTTGCAGCAGCCAGAATCCTGGTAAAATTATTACCTGCGAACTACAATCCCAGCCTGCCGGATTCCACGCGCATTCTAAAAACCTATACGGACAGCCTCGGTCATTTCAAATTTACCAAACTGGACTCCAACGCCTTTTTCAATATTATTGCCGGTGTGCCCGCCGATCACAAATGGGTGTATGCCGAAAGCGTGCAAGTCAGTCACCAAGCCAATTCGTTGGCGCTCTCCATGTCCAAAGTGGCTCTCATATCCTTGGAATATGCAGGCTATGAAACCAGGGATTCCGGCTTGGCCTATTTTCCCGGCACCGATATTCTAACCCGGTGCAATGGAGTATCCGCATCCCGCGTAGACTCGATTCCCTCTGGCGTGCACCATATTGTCGTGACCAGTCGGGCGGGTTGGACGCATGACAGCACCTTGGTTTCCCTAAAAGACACAACCCAAATTAAAGCCAACCGCAATGGCATAAC
>JAYSRH010000133.1:0-4659 GCA_043721115.1 Fibrobacteria bacterium
CTTCTCTATAATGGTTTTCTGCCCCCCACAGACATTCACCCTTTCATTTACCAATTCCTCACCATTAAGCATAATTGTGAGAGTGTGTCTGCCACTAGGGAAAACCGTATCCACGGGAGCGGGCCCCAGTTTCTGACCGCCCAAATAAACGATGGCCTTCTCGGGCGTGGTAGTAATGCTAACTGAACCGGATTGGCCTCGAGCTGGAGGGCTATCCGGATTTTGGGAACAGTCTCCGGAAATGTCTGCTCTGGAAATTCTAGGTAGCATGACAGTCAGGGCGAGAACAACTGCATAAACATGAACCTTCGCGGCAATGACCATGAATCCTCCTGGAAAAAACTCTCTAGAAATATACAGTAAATGTACAAAAAAGCACTTAAGGCTAGACGGATGTCGATTAAAAAGCCTGGGCCAAGTCCAACACCCACTGGTCATGCTTGCGTTCCGGCCCATCCATTGAGTAATCCAAACGCACATTAAAAATGGACAATAGCGAGTATCTTATGCCAAGACCGTATGCCCGGCCCTGTCCAGTTGTCGTGAGCGGCTTACCCACTTCCCAAATATTTCCATAGTCCAGAAAGGGGACAACCTGTAATCCGAGCAAATAACGCCATCGGCCATCCCGGTTGATAAATGCCGGCGAAAAAGGGTCGGTGCGAAATTCCAGAGAGGAGAGAAAATAAGCGGGCTCTAGATCCTCTTGCAGGCAAACACCCGTTACAGCATCCTTGTTCGGACAAATCTGTCGCCAACCATAACTGCGGACACTTCGCGGCCCCCCAAGGAAAAAACGTTCTGAATTGAGTCCACCAACCCCGAAAAAGCGCCCTCCATCAAGACGAAATGCCAATTTCAGCCTTTTGGCAATCGGGTAATACAATCCTGTTTCTACCTCCAGCCAGTTATGCCTTCGGCCTACTGGCGCCTTTATTTGTCCCGTACGGATCAATTGTCCATCCTTGAGAAAGGCACCCCCATTACCCCAGGTCAAGGACAATCGCGCACCCTTGGTGGTACTGACCACATCATCCAGAAAGCTGAAGAAAAGAGAGTTGATGAAGTTAAGATTGAAGGCCCGATCGCGAGCGACTGTATCGATTTTTACACTTTTACCGGTGAGCTCTGCGGTTTCCACATCACGCAGCCAGTAGGTAAAAGATTTAGACAGTTTGCTGGAATTGGTAATGTCAAAATCCCCAGCAAATGGGCCCACTCCTTGTTGCACACGACTATCCTGATACCAATCGGCAATCAGATCATTATCAAATCGAAAACTGGTTCTAAAAAATAACGGGGAAGAATACCCTAGGTATGTGCTTTGCTTTCGCTGGGCAAAGGAGCCGCCGATGCGTGCTTCGTGCAATTGACCCCAAATATTACCGTGTGCCCAATCCGCTGAAACACCTACACCATACTGCGTTTCATAAAATAGGGAAGCGTTCATTTCGCCTGGAATGCGCTCCTCAGTGGATAAGATTAGAGCGCTTAGATTCCCCTTATCTTGAATCAAGCTATCGCGCAATCGAACATAATTGAAAACCCGAGTTGATTTGAGCTTTTTTTCGAATTGAGCTAATGTGGCCAATCTCACGGTATCGCCACGACTTAAGCTCAACAAAGATTTAAGCAACTGGTCTCCGGTGCTCCCCCTACGGCCCGTGCTGTCCCCTTCCCTGGTATTCCTCACTATAAGCGAATCGAATCGAACCGCAGGGCCGGTTTTTACCAAAAAGTCCACATTGACAAGCTTGCCCAGGGTATCCAACTTTATTTTTTCAGTGGACTCACAGTGCAAAAATCCTGCATCACCAAAAGCACTTAGAATTTCACGATGGTCACGAAATACCAAATCTTTTTCGTAAGACCGGCCTGGACGACTCCGTAGTGATTGAACGGGAAGTACTGCCGGAGTTTGGTCCGTCGTTTTCAGTACGACAGCACCGAAACGATATTGCACCCCTTCCAAAATCTGCAGTCGAATTCGGAAATCCGCATCCGTTTTTCCCTTGAGCTCCACAATATGGCCATTAGCGTCCGTTTCTAGAATTGGGTTCACTCGAAATGCCGCATCCAAGTAACCGATTTCAGAGTATAGATCTGAGAGCGAAGTGGCAACCTCATCTGACCATTCTGCCCAGGACGACTCGGATAGTTCTCGGGGATTTTCGGGAAGCGAGATAGCCGCTTCGATTTTTCTTCTGGAAAGATTCAAATTGCCTTCGACAACAAGAATTGTTGCCCCTGAAACAGATTGGACAACAGTGAGAGATCCACCCAATAAGGCAATGGCCCAAAGCAGGGAGGAACCGAATCCCAATTTGAAAATTGTCGATAATTTGCTCAAGAATTTTACCAGAGATCCCAGAATTTATAGTGATAACTAATGCCAACCTGCTTGCGGACTTCATTTTTTTCGGTTTCGCCAATATGTTCCTCCGGCCGATTTTCGGCAGAAGCTTCCAACATGACTCTATCACGAACACGACGTTTCCATTCCGAACTGTGGGCCACCCTTTCCAAGGGTGGCCGCCATTCTAAAGCGACGCGACTCTCCCAAGGATTGGCCAGCTTTTTTTCAGGACGATAACCGGCCTTGGCTTTGAAGCTCATCCCCCATTTTTCCTTACTTTCAATTCCGATGGAGATGGGTTCCGATCCGGTGCTGTCTGCGGACATAACGGTGCCAATGCCGGAAACTTGGGTGGATTTGATCCATCCTAAGGAATACCTATTCCCGACGCTGGAAAGTTTTTCATTTATAGCCGGTTCCAAAAAGTTCACTACCGCCTCTCCGTAATTTCCGCCACCTGCACCCGCCACATACTGATCTGAATAGCACCCGCGGCTTACCGAATTGATCAATGCGGCTGGTTCGATGACATTGCCTGAATTCCCGCCACAATCACTATCATAGGTAAAAGCCATTTCATCCAAACGGCCATCCAATTTAATGTAAACATTGCAGGTACGCTTAGTATCCGGTTTGCAATCGTAACGTAAACGTTTCCCACCTTCAACCGACACACGGCCTTCTTCCACTGTGGCATTCTGCCATTTTAAGTCGAAATCCGTTATGTCATACGATTGGCTGCTCTGGCCCAATTCGCCGGAAAGAGCTGAAAATTGTCCCGTAAGCAAGGTATACGGATAGATGCCATGCACTTCAAGGTCACCCTTAAAAAACATGCGTAGAATATCCGTTTCAATCCGATTGGTAGAGCCGGCGGTTTCCACCGAAATTTGGAGATCGATTGGATTATGGTGTTGATTGCGCTTGTCGACTTTGACATTGCGGAAAAAGCGCTGGACTTCCCGAAAACCCAGCTTATGCTGGAATAGAAAGCCACGCAACGCAGTCTTTACCTTCAATTGCGCAATGGGTGTTGGAGCGGCTGAACCTTTACGGCTGGTCGGGGGTGCATGGTAAGCCAGTGTGAGATTTTCCAGAGATCCTTGAATTTTAATGGGCGCATGTTGGGATTGGAATTCCGCTTTTCCAATTGTGGCGTCCGCCGATAATCCTAGGCTGTCGATTTGCAAGGACACCTCCGAATTTTGCAGGACCAGCTTTTGCAAATCTGGCCATTTTATTTTGAGATTTTCACCGTGTAGACGAGCGACCAATTTGAAGGGTCCCTGAAAATTGCATTCTGCTTGTCCTGTCAGCGTAACACTTCGCGCATTTCGAGCTTCCAGATTCTGTATTTTCATGTGGCCAGAATTAATGGATAATGATCCCTGGATGGCTTGCGTGTCCAAGCCAGGTACGGCATAGCGGCCCTGTATGAATCCCGAATCCACTTCCAATTTTTGCAGCAACTCATGGCTAAATGGAAAAGCCATGTGTCCCTCCATTCGAAGTGCCTGGATAGAACCGCCTTGTCCAGGCAGAATACCTTGGCCAGACACAATAAGTTTTCCATCCAAATCACGGAATTCCTGGGATTGACCGTCAAACTTTACGCGTAAACCGTTGTCTGAAATTGCATTTAGGGAAATATTTTGGACTCTGCCCAAGCACCCATCAACCCTGAGAGAAAGGCTATCATTGAACCAGGGTACCTCAGGAGCGGCTGCCGTACGCATAGAAAGCAGAATGTTATCTCCATCTCCAGCGAGGGTCATTCGTTTGATATGGAGTAACTTTCCAATCGGCTTTATTTCAAGGTCATTCGCCGTGTAGGACCCAAGAAATCCGGTGCTATCCGTATAAGATAATCGCCCATTTAGCATGCCACCGTCCACTGGGTAACCAGGACCGAGAAATACTGCGAGTCTGGCGGCATCAAATCGGTCTGTTTCCAGCGCCAAACCTTCCACATCTTGAATCTTTAAATGTTGCATTTGGTAGAACTGCCGTCCATGCAACCGAACATCGCCGGAAACTTTAATTTTTGACCCCGCAAACAGTATTTCCGCTTGCTTAAGCGAGAAGCTATTCCAATTCCATGCGCCTTCCATTTTCAAATTTAAATTTTCACCGTTATAACTAACAGCGGAATTAATTATAGCTGTACCGCTTCTGGCGGCCCAATCCCAAGCAAATGATCCGGAGAGAACGGGCTTTAAGGCCATGATCTTCCCAATTTTTGGGTAGGGTAATTTGTCTATCACAACATCACTGGCGTTTACTTCCATGCGGTGCCTCGCAGG
>JAYSRH010000134.1:0-1875 GCA_043721115.1 Fibrobacteria bacterium
AGGCATCTGGCGGAAAGTGTCGCTGTCTCCGGGGCAACCCCGTGCGCTTAGTGAAGTGCAACAATTTCTGCCATTCACCCACTGCAGAAGAACCGGCCATTTCCATCCACCGGGCGCACACTTCACGCGCATGATCCAAACCTCTATGATCCGGGTCAGCATCTATGCGATTGGCAATTGCCCAGGCTAGCGACAATCCACGCCGATCAATATCCTGATGTGTTTTCATACCAAAAATATGCGCGTTTCCAGTTTAAATGTCAAAATTTTGCATCTACTTGAGGGCTATATGGGATGCTCCGGTGCAATGTCCTCCAGCATTCCAGCGGCACCCCAGTTTTCCGAAAGCCGACCCAATCAGGAAACGCATTCCCACCCAAACCAAGGCACAGGCTTGCGTAAAACATAAACTAGGCCGTGAACGTCATCACAAGAAAATCCGTTGGCCTCGCGATCAGATTCCGGATTTTGGGGTTTTTAGAAAGTGATTGTGAATAATACTACCTTAGCATTTTCCATCCCGAAATTTGAAAGGATATGTGCTATGTCTTGGAAAAAATCTACCCTTACAACCAATCCGGCATTGACGCATGGCTTGTACAGCTTGAAATGGACTATGGTTCTCCTTGTCGCATGCATGCTAGGTTGCCAACCGCAAAAGGATGCTGCAAGGACAGACACAAATGGCCAAAACGCAAAACCTGCACAGATCTTAATTGGACTTTCTTTGGCCGACCTTAAAGAGGAAAGATGGCAACGCGATCGTGATTATTTTGTCGCCAAGGCGGAAAGTTTAGGGGCCAGGGTTATCGTTCAAGATGCTGGCGGGGATCCCAATGCTCAGGCCCGGCAATGCGATGGGCTTTTGGCAAAAGGCGTCCAGGTATTGGTAGTCGTTCCAAAAAATGCGGATGCCGCCCGACCCATCGTCCTGAATGCCCATGCCAAGCATGTAAAAGTCATCTCTTATGATAGACTCATTGCCGATGCAGAAGTAGACCTATACTTGTCTTTTGACAATGAAAAAGTGGGTGAAATTCAAGCCCAGGCATTGGTGGCTAAAACACCCAAGGGAAATTATCTCGTCTTACGCGGTGATCCAGCCGACAAAAATTCAGATATGGTTCATGCAGGACATATGAAAGTGCTGCAACCCTATTTGGACCGAGGCGATATTAAAATCGTAGCCAATCAAGCCTGTGACAAATGGCTTCGATCGGAGGCGCGCCGCATCACCGCAGATGCATTGCAAAAATATAGAGTTGACGCCATTCTCGCCAGCAACGACGGCACGGCTTCCGGCGCTATTTCTGCTTTGGAAGACAAAAAGCTTGCCGGAAAAGTGCCGGTATCCGGGCAAGACGCCGACCTAATCGCCTGCCAATACATTTGGAAAGGCGTTCAAACGGTAACCGTATACAAACCCATTCGCGCACTCGCAGAATATGCCGCCGTTGCGGCTGTCGCGGCTGTAAATACTGTAACGGTTGCAAAGACTGCGAAGACGCTAACCGCTGTAAACGCAGGGCAGGCTTTAGCGACAATGGAGCCAACTTCCAATTCCACAGCTTCCGAAGTTAAAATCGCCAATGGAACGTTCCAAATCCCCGCTGTTTTTCTCACGCCTATTCCAGTCACCAAAGAAAACCTAATGGAGACGGTAGTTGCCGACGGATACCATACTCGGGAAGAAATAATCGGCAGCGTCTCAGCTGGCCAGTAATTAAGGACCAGGGAACATGGTCCCAATTCTCTCGATACGCAGCCTAGCCAAGGCCTATGCGGGTGTACCTGCCCTCACTCAGGTGGATATGGACTTATATCCTGGAGAAATCCATGCACTGTGCGGCGAAAACGGCGCGGGCAAGTCCACCC
>JAYSRH010000135.1:0-12901 GCA_043721115.1 Fibrobacteria bacterium
ACTAATCCCACTTTCCGACCCCGGCTCACTAGTGCGACTGGGATGCCAGCGTGGGATTTTAAGTCAAAATTACGCTGCTACAGCGCGGCAGGGGACACCACATATCCGTACTTTGTACTTCCACTATTGTTAATCGACATAAATTCGCCTACTTTCCACCTTCAATTTGTACCAAAACAAAAAAGCCCACTCTTGGAAGAGCGGGCTTTTTCTGGATTCGGTTGAGTTATCGAATCAGTCGCGTCCGCCCGCGGTATTTCCTTTTAGAATGGCTTTAATGTTTAGCCAATGCATAGCCGCCACGGTGTCAGCAGTAACCGCAGTAACAGAAACGGCAGCGGCAGCGGCAGCGTATGCAACCCGCGCAGGCGCATATAAGAAAATATTCAGGAGGGAGAACAACTTCATAAGTCGAAGTATATCTAATGATCTGGGCTAGTGTCAAGGAAGCGAAGCATTCCGTGCATCTCTCGCAGCCCCTTCACATCCTGCCGCAGCTAAGAAATCCGCGGTATTGCGCCATGCTAGAGCTTCTAGACGGGAGTTTGTTCCAAAGCGCCGTCGCAATTCAATTCGGATGGGATGTCGCGGAGGTAGCGAGTCAAGAGGTAATGCAAATTCACCGGCGGAGCCGGGCCTTGCCAATAATGCACTGGCACCGTCGCAATGCAAAAGATTCCAACCTTCCGTACTTAACAAATAGCTCGCCAAGGGGAGAAAACGTCGGTCCTCCGATATGGGAAGCAAAGCATGCGTGATACCGTACCCCAGACAATACCTCGAAAATCCGGCAGGATGGTCAACGACCTCCAGAAAGTTGCGATAAAATTCATCCGACCGCAAAATCATACGTCCATCAACAAAGGCAAGTTTGTCCGGGAACATTCGGTAGTCCAAATAGCCACCATAGCGAAGATCATTAAAAATATTTCCTGCGATGGGATGGGCAGTTAAATAATCGACAGCCAAAGATGGATAGCGAAAAGGTGTTTCCAATTTTCCAGGCACTTCATAGGTCCACGCCTCTTTCAGATTGGGTCCAAGAAAACCTAATAGAAGAATTAATGGGACCAATCCAGCACTTTGAGGAAAGGAAAATCGGGCTTCTTTCAGATTACCAGAAACCGCCATAAAGCCTGCCAAAAAAACCAGCGGAAGGTTCCGTACCGCCATCAAACCCAAAGCTGTAAACACCAGAAAAACAATCAGGTGACCGAACCTTTTTTTCAATGGAGTGATAGTGAACGTTGCCAGAACCATCGCCACATAGACTATCCATGGCCATGCTTGGGAAGGATGGCTTTGAAGCACGTTCCAGAACGGAGCATTCTCGGCGATTCCAATCGAAAAAATATTGGCGGCAAGCGGAATAATGCGCCCAAAAAGGTTGAACGGTAAGGCAATTCCACGCCATCCATATGGACTGGCAACACTTGCCAGCCAAACCAGTGCAAGCGTAAGCATCAAGCCTTGTGAAACATGCCAAGCCTTAACATTCAAACGAGGCCCGTTGAATCCCCTTTCGAAAATGAGACAGGTCACCAAGAAGGCACCAAGTGGATATAGGCCTTGCACATTCACCAAAACAATTTGCAAGGGAACGACCACGAGCCATGGCCTTTGAAATCGATCTTGAAAATGCAATTGCAGAATTGCATACTGTGCGGCAAGCACAAACAAAGTTACCACCAGGGGTCTAACGTCCAAATAAAAACGGGCTAGGTAAATACCCAATGCCAGGAAAGGCAAAAGCAAATAGCCGGAACGACGATTCCAATTTGGCCACCCTATCAAAGCCACAGCTGCTAGTATTGTGAGGCATTTTCCCGCAATAAGAGCCGTCGCGCCGCCCAATTTCCATAAGCCATAGGCCATTAATTGAAAACCCCAGTGCAGATCGGTCCAAGGCACTCCCAATGAAACCTGACAAAATGGATCCGCATGTAAAAAGTCCAGCCGTGCCCACATCCATTTGGCCGAGGCCAGATGCCACCAAATATCCGTATCCGTCAGTGGATACCAAACACACGCCAAGATCCAAAAAGCCAAGATGGCCATCCCAGTGCAGAGTAAAAATTTATCCTGTCGATCCGTTTGCATGTCGCTCCCACTGCAAATCTACATCTTCCTATATTTCCCATTGTTGCGATTTATTAGCAATGCGTGTAAAGCGATTGCCGTACTGTGACCAAATACTAATCAAGGGGTCTCAATGTTGATTCAATTTTCCGCTTTATGGCAGGGCGGGTCGATACGACTGGGTGTTGGTTCGTTTATAGTCCTCTTCCAGATTATGGGATGTCAAGTGGAAGAAAAGGTGACTACGGAACCTGCCGTTACCACGCTGAATGCAAATTACAACCGCCTCCATTCCCATGTATTGGTTCGCCACGTCAAAATCCCCTCGGAAGGATTTTTGGATTATGCCGCATACACCAAAAATGTCATGCTGGTGGATCCCCAATGGCATGCCGTGCATCCTACCAAAAAAATCGGACTTGGCTCTTTGGACTTTGCAGGCAAATTAGTGGAGATCAAAACGTTATTGGATTTCACACCCTTGACCGCTTCAGAAAAAAACCGTCCCTTAGCTTGGACTCCCGTTTTGGAACACTTGCTGAAATGGAATTTTGTGAAAGCGTCCTCCCTAGCAAATGCCTACGCGGGAATCACGTCGGAAAAATGGGGTGACACCACCGACATTTCCCAACCCTACCAGGAATTTGGATCTGTTTATATCCATACTCACGGAAACGTTAAAGAAATATGGATTGAACTTGAATTCAAACCATGGCTGAATTCTTTCATGGATGGCATTCCCGATCAGGACAAGGATGGGTATCCGGAGGTTTTTGCGCGGCTTGAACCCAGCCTCTTTTCGCCCGACATGGTAGATGAAATCAACGGGGAGTATTCCAATAAACGATTACGGGAAGCGGAAGTTTTGGATTGGGCCAATAACTTGGCCTCGCGTTGGTATCCATCTTATAATACCGACTTAATGGAATTGGAACCGGGAAATGCATGGCCGTATGAGAATTCGCCTTTGAATGTTAAAACGGAGATGTCGGGCCTTTGGGTTGCGAATCCCTTTTTTATCCTCAAGGGCCGACCCTTTGAAGACAGTCTTTTCAATGTATTTGAGATTGAAGGCATGGGCCAATTGAAAACTGCCGAACAACAGCGGAAGGAAGGAGCAGTAGTGCGCCGTGGAATTGATAAAGGCTTGAGTCCACGATTAGAGGCCATCACATCTCGCGTGGAGGCGGAGCTTAAACTCAACGGAAAAGGGAAATGGACCGAATGGATTAAAAAATTGACGCAATTCCAAAATGAAGTGCGGCAGTTTTCACAAACCGAAGCCAATGATGTGCAGGGTCTGGCTACAAAAACTAATGACCTGGTATTCCGCCGGGAATTAGAATATTTACTCGCCGGGGATTTGGAACACTCGACCTCCAACCAGCGTCCCGTTGCCAGTATTGCAGATTTCAAGGATTATCTGGCCGCAAGAGGAATTGATTTTCTCTTTGTCCCTGTTCCTACGAAGTTAGATGTCTATCCCGAACTCATCGCTGCAAACGCCGATTCGTTGCCGGGGCAAATTGCCCAGCCTTATTTTCGCAAACTGCTGTTTGACCTGGCGGCGGCACGCGTGGAAACGATCGACCTGCTTGAGCCATTTCTCAAACTCAAGAACGCAAGTGAAGCGGGTAAGCGTGCCCTGTATCAACGCCAAGACACGCATTGGACTACAGTGGGCCTGGAAACAACCGCCCAATTATTGGCAGAACGTATCCGCCTCTATTCGTGGTATGAAAGTGAATTTCCAAACAAACGCGACTATCGTCTGCGCGATTCTGTCTTTGGTAATTTAGGCGATATTCAAGCCCGCCTAACCGACGCGAAGAAGGCTGGCGTGCCTCCGGAACAAGTGCTGGGCCACCAGGTACTGGAGCCCAACGGGACGCCTTACCAGGATTCAGACTCTTCTTCCGTTTTAGTATTAGGTGATAGTTATACTGGTGTTTTTCAATCCGTTGGCTGCCGTCACGCCGGAGTTACTGCACATCTTGCCCGTGGATTAGGCGCACCCGTCGACCTTATCATGGGATGGGGCGGTGGACCAGAAGCGCCTGATAAATTGCGCAAGCGTGGTGAGGCGTATTTGAAAAGTAAACGTCTGGTCATTTGGATCATGTCGGCACGGGATGTGTTCGTCTACCCGGGAGAGTGGTCCATCAAATGACCCTTTATTGGCACAGCAGATTGTCGCCATTTTCAATTTTAATTTTTACTGTCATGGCTCTGTCAGGATGCAAACTCGAGAGACCGGATCCCGCTTCCGCAGCTTCAGCCATACTGCATAAACACCCAGCTGATTTTCTAGCTGCCTTGACAGCCTTGGATGCGTTAGCTTCGGCTGAAGTCGGACTGCCTCCGGTTCCTTGGGTGAATGAACTTTACCGACAATCCGCTCAGCTAAAACCCTTATTAAAAAGTGCGGGATCCGATTCAGAAAAGGTCGGTATATTGAACGCGTGGATATTTGATACCCTTTCCATGACCCCAAGTTCCGATTCCACCAGCTTATCCGGTTCCCTTCCGTCGCGTGTTTTGACGGGCCATAAAGGCTCCTGCCTCGGCCTTGCTTTGCTGTACCTGGCCTTTGGCCAAACGCTGGGACTGCCTCTCTATCCGGTTTTTTTACCTGGGCATATCTTTGTGCGCTTTCATTCAGCATCTTACACATGCAATATTGAAACTTTGCGGCACGGCTTGGCGCGTAGCGATGCATTCTACCGCCAAGAATTTTTCTTAAACCAACGTCCTTGGTATACTTTGATGGATGCAGAACCCAAGCAGGGTTTGGCCGCATTGGTGTTCAATTTGGGAAATACCCATCGTTCCCGCGGTGATATGCAATACGCTTTAATGGAATACCAATTGACGGAAGAGGCAATTCCCGGATTCCCGGAAGCCTTGAGCAATCAAGGTGCAGTGCTACTTTTACTTGGCTCGCTCAAGGAGGCGAAAATAAAACTGTCGGAAGCGGTTAATGGCGATTCAGTGAACAACCCCGCCTCCATAAATTTGACCAGAATCAGCGAAATTTTGAAATGAATCGCATGGGGCCATTCGTTCCGGATATTTAAAAATCTCCAAAAACCATATTTCATCCCAGTCGTGTAACTTGGTTTGACCAGCCCAGGGGCTGATAGTAGTTTTTGAGGCCTCTCATGCAAAAATCCTTCCATGTCTACTTGGGTAGCACCTATCGCGATCTACTCAGTGAACGCAACGCCGTTTTAGAGGGCATGGCGGATCTAAGCCTAAAATTCCCCACATTTACATTTTTTTGTCCCCGATCCATCCAACCCTTGGAAGCCTGCAAAGAAGAAATTCGACATTCCGACTTGCTCATCATAATTGTCGGGCATCTGCAAGGCGTGATGGTCCCGGGCCAGAGTATCACCTATGGCGAGGCGGAATACCAGGAAGCCTTGGACCAAGGAAAAAAAGTACTCACCTATTTCCGCGATGAAAAAGAGGAACGCAACCCCGGTCGCTTTGAAAGAGATCCCATGCGCGCCAGTCAACTTAAGACGTTTAAAGAAAAATTGCAAAATCAAATCGCACCTAAGTATTTTACCGATACATCTACACTTGTAAATCTTATCGTGACAGATCTATCACAATTGATCCAAGATAATGGGTTGGAAAATAGTTCTGGCGTAATAAAAAGCCGTTACAAAACAGAAGGTTCAATTACTAGAAAGTCACCGTTACTCACTGGGCCAAAGGCAGTCGAACAAACCCAGGAAAGCCAAACACGCACCATTCCGATTTTACAAAAAGCATTGGCCACACCCTACCGCCGCCGCAAGTCCGCTTTTTTACTGAGAAGCAAAACCTTTGCATTCATGCTTTTTCTCTTTGCAGTAGCCGGCCTTCTACTCATAAAATTTCACGATCTGCCGTTCATCAAAACTTCCTTTTCACTAGCCTTGCCAAAAGGAAGCGTCAGCCAGGTTTTCAATTCTAACCTCCCCAGTGAAGCTTCAATAGTGGAACCGACAGTTCAATCTCCCATTGCAGCAACCGATTCAACGACGCCGGATGCTCCAGTTAATAAAACTGCTTTGACGACCAATTCCGCTGCCAATGCGACGGTAGTGCTCATGGATGATACGGACACCCTGAAAACTTTAATCCGGCATGCTATGGAGGGTTCACCGGCCGAACAATTGCAAGTTGCGCAAATGTACGAACTCGGCCAAGGCCTGGAGCAAAGTGATTCGCTAGCCTTTCGATGGTACAAGAAGGCGGCCGAACGTGGTTTAGCTGAAGCTCAATTCAAAATCGCAGGAATGTACAAACAAGGAAAGGGCACTCGTCGCAGCAGTTACCAGGCTGTGCATTGGTTCCAAGCTGCCGCTGATCAAGGCCTGCCTAAAGCCCAGGTCAAGCTTGGTAAAATGTATCAGAATGGTAAGGGCGTGATTCAAAATCAGACAACGGCTTTCAAATGGTTTCTCAAGGCTGCCGATCAAAAAGATCCGGATGCGGAAAAAATTTTAGCGGAACTCAAGGAAAACTAACGCAAGTTTTATTTTGGGATCGGGTTTTCAATGTATGCTAGTTTTCATTTTACAAGATCTGCAATCCGCCCATCCTCGCTTTTTACTGGTCCGTAAAAATCTGGATCCTCTTCCTTTGACTTTTCAATTGCCAGGAAGCAATTTTGGATATTCTCGAGCAAAACCTCATCTTTCCGGGTTTCCCAATATTGCCCTTCATCGCGAATGACCAATTCGCTCAATTTTATTTTCACTTGGTCGAAAAGCGATGCGATGCCCTTATGAATTTCTATGGGTGCAAATTGAGTTTTACAATGATCCCCAAAATCTCCCTCCGGATTGAGTCGGAAAATTAAGGGTTCACAATTGTCATGTGGGCGGATTTCGAATAAATGGCCCCCTTGCTCCGTCTCCGTATAGTCGGAAATCCACCATTTGAATTCCCTGCAGATTAAACTGGACAGTATGTAGAATTCCTTGGTTTTAATCTTCGGATTCATTCTGCCACGAAAATGTATGGTTACGCCCATGAGTCCTTCCTTTGGCTTATGGAAAATACTGGGTCAATTTTATCTCTTTTACGCCTCAAATGCCGTAACATACGCATTTCCCTGCTATCTTTTCTGACCATATGACAATTCCCCTCAACTCTTCCGAACTCCTAGCCCCTGTAGGCAATATGGAAATGTGCCTGGCTGCGGTCCATAACGGAGCGGATGCCATCTATGTCGGTTTTCCGGGATTCAACGCCCGTGGCCGAACCATCGATCACTCTTGGGAAGACCTGAATGCGATGATCCTTTTTTGTCACCGTCATAATGTCAAAGTGTTTCTGGCGCTCAATATCCTCATCTTCGAAAAAGAACTCGGTCAATTGTTGGAGGAACTGCCTAAAGCCCTAGGCATGGGTCCGGATGCCATTATTGTACAAGATCCGGGATTAGCCAGGTTGATTCATTTCTTCAACCCTGATCAAGTGCTTCATGGCTCAACGCAAATGACCGTGACCAATCATGAACATATCGCTCTTACTCAAGATTTGGGGATGCAGCGCTATGTTTTGGGTAGAGAAGTTTCCTTGGATGAAATGCGGATCATCCGTAAACACACTGAAAAAGAACTAGAAGTCTTTGTTCATGGAGCGCTCTGCGTCTCTTACTCGGGACAATGCCTGACCAGCGAAGGGATTGGTGGACGTTCCGCCAATCGTGGGCAATGTGCCCAGTCTTGCCGAATGGAATATGACCTTATCGTTGATGGTGAACGAAAGGATTTAGGCTCACTCCGTTATTTGGTTTCACCCAAAGATTTATGTGGCCTTGATGACATTCCAAAATTGATGGACATAGGTATCAATTCCTTTAAAATTGAAGGTCGATTAAAGACACCTCAATACGTGGCGGCCACTACCGCAGCCTACAAAAATGCCATGGAGGCGGTAAAAACGGCGGGTGAACTGAACTCGAGTGAAGCACCGTCGAAGCCTTTCAACATCCAGGACGGTTTGGAGGTCACCTATTCGCGTGGATTCTTCAATGGTTGGATGGGCGGAGTCAACCATCAAGAGCTCGTGGATGGTCGCTATGGGTCCCATCGCGGAAAAGATATCGGTATGGTTATCGGAATTAATGGTAATGCACTGCGAGTATCCTGTGAGGTACCCTTAAGACCTGGCGATGGACTCCTGTTTGTGGATTATTCCAGTGCAGGTGTAAAAATGAATACCCCGGCTCATACGTGGGGCGCGCGCCTGTTCTCGGCCCAACTTCTACAATCCGGGACGGCACCCTCTGATGGTCTTGTGTCCGAAGACGTCACCGCGCATATTTGGGAACTCACCTTTTCAAATGATTTTCCTGTTACGGCCATCCCGATAGGTTCAGCAGCTTACCTTAACGACTCACCCACCATAGAACGACATATCACTCGCTCCTATACAGATAAGGCACTTTGGAAAACCATACCGATCACGATGCACTGGACAGGGGCAACAGGTGGACATTTGCATCTCAATGTTTCGGATGGAAAGTTTTTCGCTCACGCAGAGTCGAAGGCGACTTTAGAAATCGCCCGCAATCCGGCCACCGGCCTGACAAGGGACAATGCCTTTGAATGGTCCCGTGCTCTAACCGGAAGTGGATTTCATTTGCAGGAGTTCCAATTCGATTTGGATCCCGGACTTTATGTAAACGAAAAAGAATGGCGAAAAACTCGACAAGCGGCAGTCACCGAGCTGGTGCAAAAGCGAGAAGTTCGTCCAGTCATTTCATTGCGTACAACGTCAGAGGCCGCCAGATGGTTGGATTCGGCGGACTCGGCGAGTTCCGAAAAACCCGCGTTGCCTGTTCATTCCAGTCGACCAGCTGAACTAAATCTGCTGATCAGGGAAATGTCCTCATTGCCCGCATTGGAAGGTTTGCCTTTAAACACCGTATATTTGGATTTCGAACATGGCAAGAATTACCTCACGGCCTCCAAACAAATCCGTTCAATGGGATTTAAGATTGGTCTTGCCACCACACGCATATTAAAACCTTCAGAATATCATAACTTAAAAGTCATTGAGGCTATCGCCCCGGATAAAATTCTCGTTCGTAATTTTGGTGCTCTGCAGTATTTCGCAGGAAAAGATTTTAACCTAGCCGGAGATTTCAGCCTCAATGTAACCAATTCTTTAACCGCAGATTATCTGTTTGGTAAAGGTCTCGGCACTTTATGCCCTGCGTATGATCTCAACCAAGGGCAGCTATTTGACCTCATTGATGCGGTAGGTGGCGCCCGGTTCGAAATCACCGTGCACCAGTATTTACCAAGCTTTCATATGGAGCATTGTGTCTTTGCGGCTTTGTTAAGCAAGGGAACCAGCTTCCGTGACTGTGGCAAGCCCTGCGAAAAGCACCGTGTTGAACTCCGCGATCATACAGGAGCCATGCATCCACTCAAGGCGGATCAAGAATGCCGCAATACCATGTTCAACGGCAAACCCCAAAGCGCGGCGAGGCTGGTTCCCGGCCTGCTTGCCAAAGGCGTACGGACCTTCCGAGTAGAAGCGTTATACGAAGATGTGGTAACGTTGCGAACCAAGGTTACCGAATATGCAAAGCTGGTGGCGGGAGCAACCTTACCGGATGAGGTTTTCGCGCGCATGCAAGTGGTGGAAAAATATGGCGTCACCGAAGGTCAAATGCGCAATACTGCGGCCTACCAGGACCGCAAAAAAGCCTAACCTAATTCCAACTTTTAAGGGATAACAAATGATTGCACAAGCCCTCGATCATCCACTTTCATTTTTAGAAAATAGACACCGGTGCTAAGCGAAGTGATGTCCACTAGGCCATTGGTTTCAATCGCAGCAAAATTAAGCTTTGCATAAACCTTTCCAGTCATATCGACAACTTCGCAGTTCGAAACTCTTCCTTCCGGCTTTCGTACGGATAGGTAATCACCCTGTACTGCCAACTTTAAGCCAGGCTTTGAAATCCTCTCCCCAACCGGCGCTATGCTAGTTGCAATGAGCGGGGATAGGTGGTTGGTAGTGTAAAACAACTCATAGGATTGCAGATTGTTATTGACAGTCAGCTTGGTCAAAAATTCCAGTCCAAGCACCGACTCAGGCAATAATCCATTCATGTTGATCAATATTTCCCGATTGGATCTTTTTACTATGCTGGTAATATTTAAGAGAGTGCTATCTTTTTTTGGACCGCCATAGTAACCCCAAAGTGATTTCATATAAGTGAAAACATAGGCTTTATAGTTTGCTGGAGAAAGAAAGTCTGCCGAAATATCAGAGGTAAATGAGACCAAAAGACCGTTTTTAACCAGGGAGACAGTATAGACGTCATTGTACGTGGTGCTTCCAATAAAATCGGGTTTAAAGGTCATTCTTTGAAATCCATCATACCGCGTGCACCAACTCCAATAGGCGCTATTTGTACCTAATGCACCCAAATAAAAATTCCCTTTGTTGTCTTCGACTATTCTGTAAATGGGGCCTTCCATACCACCAGTCATTCTGACTACGGCACCCTGCATCTGTCCATCCACCTTTTCTACCATCATCCGGTTAATATGACCAGTACGATTGTCTCCAATGAGAGCCTGACCTTTAAAGGGTCCACTTTTCATGAAATGAATATCCGTGGCGGATTGGGACATTCCAGCATAAGGAATCCACACCATGTCGTTTTTATATGGCATCGAGTCGGCTACGGGTCCCAGGGAAAACTGCATGTTCGCTGCACCTGAAGTCCAATTCGCAACTGGTAAAGGCAATCCTGTCGTGGCCGATGTCGGAATGCCGTAATATTTTCCAGGCTTCAATAGAAAAATAGGCGTGGCAGGCCGGTAGTTACCCTGATTATCGGAAAACCATATTCGACCTGAATCATCCTTGCCCATGCCATTACTGTTGCGCATGGCCATGGCATAGTCCAATTGCCAGGCTTGGGTTTTCCAATTGTACAGACTCACGGTTCCACGGTTTCCAAAATTGCAATACAAATACGTACTGTCCATTTCCAGATCCGAATTCCATGCATAAAATCCGGCTCGAGCGGGGATTCGCAAAAGTTCTTTTTTCTGAGTCAAATTGGTACCATCAAAATCATACGACCAGACCGTACTGGAGGTATTGATATACACTTCGCGGTTGTTCCTCACTAGCAGTCCCAGAGCCTCCGGCAGTCCCACGAGAGGTAAAGCCGTGCGCTTGACCGTACGCGCGCTATCCAATCCAGTTACTAGGTACAGAGTGCCATTGTAATCCAGTTCCAGCATATTGCCATTCGCTAGCATGGCCATGCCCCCCGTCTGGAATTTATCGGGAGAATTATGCCATACCTCTAAATTGACTCCCTTATTCACAGGCAGCGGTTTGGGATCGGCTGGCAGATCATGATCCGGGGGAATAACCTTTCGCGGGCCGTAAGGACTGGGACCTTTGATACCCGCTAACTTTGTCTCATCGCAGGCCACATTTGTCACCACTTGGGAAAAGCCGTTTCCAAGGCACATGGCCAGGGATAAAAGGAAGATTTTTTTCATGGATTTTTCCTGTCATTAGATTTAAGAGTTTTGTTCTGCAGATTTACAAAATCATCCGGTTTGATTTGCGAGGAGGGTACGCGACGACCTAGCATATTTGTAAAGCTTCCCCCATTTGACTTCGTGGGCCTTGATTTCCTTACAGCTTTTATTCCCACTGGTCCCTTACAAAGTGTAGAATCGGGATCATTGCCAATTCGAAAACCCTGATCGTTAGGGATAGGGCAATAAGCAACCCGGGTAGGCAGTAATACTTCCACATCCTTGAAATAAATATCATTGTTACCTCCCGAATGCAGTTGCAAGGCGAGGATACCGGTGGTGTCCATACCGGCCACCACATTACTCGACCAAATTAAATGTCCGTTGATAAAAGTCTTTAGACTGGTGCCTTGCATATCCACTACCAGTACATTCCATTCCTTATCCTTAACATATCCGCTGTCAATGGCTGTGGTCAGGAGTTTATACCATGAGTAGTCGTGGTCCTGTACAAGCATTGCTGAACCATCTTGCCTTGCACCAAAATCAAAACCGAAATCCACTTGAATTCCTTTAACTCCAAAATCACTGCCTTGTGTGCCGCGCACATACAATCCGCTATTTCCCACCAGACTCTGGAACTTGAGGCGTACATATCCGTTCTTATAGATTTTATTGGTAACCAGATGGCCCCATTGCATAGTTGGATTAAGCGCATGAATTCGGCCTGCATCCACGGTCCAAAGTCCAGGCCCTTGCACATGCCAACCGGTTAGAGATTTTCCATCGAAGAGCACCTCCCGGGTTTGCGCTTGAACAAGGTCAAAAACCCCAGACCATACAAATAGACAAAGCAATAAACGGAATATCATGGCTGTGCCCCTTTTTCAACTTTTGGCGAGGATGATTTTTTTTCAATCCAGAGTAGTTTACCTCGCACATCTGTGGCTCTCTCAACACCTTTGACACTCTTCACTATGACCAACTTGTCGCCGTCAAACTCCAGCCTTCGTCCCCGCTTATTCATTGCACCTGTTGTTTTCGGCAACATGGCGGTTGAATTTTTTAGAAGGTTTTCAACCAGCCACGGCCCACCATTTTTACCAGTGACAACGATATCCAAATCTCCGTCACCATCATAATCTCCAACGCCCATATCCTGACCCGCACCAATCTGTCCTTTGGAAATGGTATGCTTAACCCAAGGGTATGGCATTCCCGGTCGAAGCTCGTACCATTTGAGAACCAGGTCTCCCTCTTCCATGGGGTCGTTACCATCTCCGCCCTTGAAA
>JAYSRH010000136.1:0-12901 GCA_043721115.1 Fibrobacteria bacterium
TGGCAGGCCATTCTGTAGCGTTTGGTAATTGACAATAGGATACCGATTTTTCCAGTATTCGACCTCTATTGCCAGATTATCCAATAGTCCAAAAGTCGGTAAAGCGATACCTGCCATGATGGGCATTCTTTCCGATCTATTTTCATAAAAAATGGGGTAATTAGTCCAACCCAAAACATCAACCTCTGAGTATACCTTCAAATCCACTTTATCACTGATCAGGGAGCCCAAATTAAGTGAAGCGCGACCCATGATCAACGCGCCCTTAAATGTGTAATACTCGCGCTTAGGCCGGTTTAGTCCTCCTGCTTTGTCAGCTTTGTTGATACTGTCGACGAAATCACTTGTTCGAATAAAACTGGAATCTTTAAGGTCAAAATTAAGCGCGCGCGCGGTATCAGCGGCGGTTGCATTTTCTGCCCCGCGTATTTTCTTGGCTTCATCGGCATAAAATTGTCCCACCTGCTTGTAATAATAAGAGTCACCTGAATAAGTCACACCATTAACCGTGAAATAGGAGTTGTCATTTTTTTTGGGTGCAGAAAGTGAAGGGCTACTCGGTATGAGATTGTTGAAATTCACACCGCCCCCCAGCTCTAGGGGCCCAATATTCAAGCTGGTCACGTAGGCTAAATTTATATCGTTTAGAGGATAGACTTCGTCGGTAAGTGAAATAATAAAATCGTTTTTCCATTTGGAATCTAATAAGTCTTTTTCGATTAGAATTCCCTTTGTGCTGGTATAGGCAGAGTTGATTAGATCCCAACTGCCATTTATAGTGGTGTTAGGATATGGTGTAGAACGAAACAGGTATTCCCCCAAATTTCTTGAGTCGGGATTGTATTTGTAAGGCATCAATCCAAATGAAACAGATAGAGAGGGATCAGCGACATCGCCGAACTTGTATTTTGCTGAGGCCTGGCCAATTGAAACCGCAGAGTTCCTAACTTTGGAGTAACCGAATCCCTTATTGAACGGAAAGAACTGAAAAAACATGCCGCCTAAAGCAAGATTGACATCCAAACGCTCATAAATGGTGCCTTCTTGATAGATCCACCCGATAGTTCGATTAATAGTGAAACTTTCCGCATTGCCAGCAGGTTCAAAGTAGCTCAAGCCATTCATTTGACCGTATTCTAGCGCCAGGCCGGCGTGTAGAGGTTTCAAAACAACATCTGCATGTGTGAGGCTGATGGATAATCCTACGGCTAAATACAAACTCGAAATGGCATTCCTCTGGCAACTCATAAAAATCCTCTTTTCCTTTGTGTTAGAAGCAGGCGGCCCGGCAAGTTCGGGCCTAGTTCAGAATTTTAGAAATTAAAAACCCGATGTCGGGAGAGCGTTCCATTATATTCCAACTCAAAGAAAAAGATTCCTGCACTTGGTAACGGTAATTTTGCATTTGACACAGGACCTTCTCCACTGAATTTTTTAGCCACTACGCCAAAGACATCAACCAATCGAATCGAGAATTTGCCCGTCCCTGGGAGGCTGTAGTTGAGTACCCCATCATTGACCTTTAGGAAGGATTTCCTATCCAAAGGCGGAGTGTTTGAACCTATACCAACTGCAGTACAACCGGAGTCGATTGACGCTTCGGGATTATATTTTGGGTCAGTGGGCTTCGTGCACCCCTTAATGTTCGGTCGACGAATCTTTATGCTTTTATACTGAATCAGATCGAAGGGCGGATGGCTTTGCAGGGCAAATATAGTACCCTGCAGATTATCAACCTTAGTTAAGGTGTAGTCCAGGCACCAGACGCCATTCAGCCAAACAGACGACTGATTTCCTTTTATTATGGAAGTTGTGGTCATCCACTCACCAATTTTCAATGTTTTTCTGCAATTATCGATATTTTGTCCGTCAAAGGCTAAAAATCCGAAGCATTCCTCGAATAATCGTCCGCTGTAATCATTAGCTACATCCAATTGCACTCCACATATAGAGTAGGTTCCGCCGCAAGTCGGCGCAGTTTTCGATTTATCCGAGCACACTGAGCGGACCTGAAAGCCGCCGTTGGCGGCAGTCGAAGAAAGCTTATAAGTAATTTCAAATTCCATATCTTTAATGGGTTCGTTCCAAACCAAAAAGGTTTTTATAGTTCCTCCCTTTGAATTCAAGATGGAGTCGCCTTCTATACTCCAAGGCGGAAAGCCGGAATAACTCCAACCACTTCCAGGTTTGAGCATGTCTTTGCCAAAAAGCTGTTTCCAGGGCCCTTTTGGCATAGGAGATATTTGTGCACAAATTGTTGATGCCGAAAATAACACGCCCATTAATCCGAGGATTCCTATTTTCATTGAACTCCACCCTTTCGGAGCCATCTGGCCCCTTATTTATTTAATTTCTGACGATGGGCAATATGCCGAGCTTTCGCAGCGCAACTGCATCCGACTCGACTAACTTACCTCCACCAGCCCAACTTTCGCATTGAAATTCGCTGGAAAGACTTAAAACCGCCAACTTTCCCTAGATTATCCGATCCAGCCCATTTGCCATGGACCTGGTTTTATCAAACTTAGCAATTCCAGCAATATTTAAGCATCGGCCCGGTGAATGGGACAGCGTTTTGGCGTTGCGCTTGCCCACCTCTGACGATTCGTTTATCATCATTTTTACATCGATTTCAGCCTCACGTCCCTTCCCAGACCCGGTACTATTTTTACCTTTACTCCCATAAAGCAAAGATGGGGCTGGGTCTAAAAGGACCTGGTTTTGTCTTTTATGCAAGAAATTTTAAAAAAAATCCAATAACACTTTCAAATTAAGCGGAGCCAATGGAGAAAGCCATCAGAAAGAGCGGAGGTAGACCTGCATCAAACCAGCTCAACCGCCCGCCCAAATCCAAAAGGGAAATCCTGATCAATGTCAGGCCCTATGAAAAGCGGATCGCCATTCTCGAAGATGGTCGATTAGCGGAAATCGTCTATGAAAGGCCGGAAAGCAATCGCTTGGTCGGCAATATTTATAAGGGCAAAGTCAACGCGGTCCTGCCTGGATTGCAGGCGGCTTTTGTCGATATTGGTTTGGAAAAAGCCGGATTTCTCCATGTCGAAGATGTCGCAGGACGCCCGAACCTGGATGACTATGATGATGACGATGGCGATAAGCCCGCGGCCCGTCAAGATGAAGGCAAGTCCATCGACCAGCTTCTCAAGGTAGGCCAGGAAATTCTCGTCCAAGTGACCAAGGAACCTATCAGCACCAAGGGACCAAGGCTTTCTGCCCATCTTTCCTTTGCCGGCCGGTTTCTAGTGTGCATGCCTGGCACTGATTTTATCGGTGTGAGCAAAAAAAGCCGCGATCCCCAGCAGCGCCGTAATCTCAAGAAGCTCATCCGGGATTTGAAATCTCCGGATTGCGGCTATATCGTACGGACCATTGGCCTCAATGAGAACGAAAATGAATTCGCGATTCAAATAAAAGATTTGGAATCCAAGTGGGTGACGTGCAGAACCCAAAGCGAACAGGTAGAGGCTCCCGCTTTGGTGCATCAAGAATCCGATTCGAGCGAGACCACGCTTAGGGATTATTTTTCCGAGGACGTGGACTCGGTGTGGATCGATGATAAAAATGAACACAAATCCGTGGTCAGTTATTTAAAGGTTTTGTCCGGGGAAGTTGTCGACAAGGTTAAGCTGTATACCGGCGACCTGTCGCTTTTCGACCATTTCGGTATTGAAGAAGAGCTGGAAAAAACCTTTGCCCGCCGCGTGCAGCTCAAGCGGGGCGGGTACCTCATTATTGATCAGACTGAAGCCTTGGTCTCCATCGACGTCAATACCGGAGGCAAGGTCCGCGGTAAGGATCAGGGTAAGAATATCAATGAGACCAATATCGATGCGGCTTGGGAAGTGGCCAAGCAAATGCGCCTTAGAGATTTGGGCGGACTCATTGTCGTTGACTTTATCGATATGGATGAGGAAGAGGACAAGGAAAATTTGGTCCGGGAATTTAAGAAGGCGATTCGTGTCGACAAGTCACCGGTTTCATTTTCCAATCTGTCTCAATTCGGCCTCATGGAAATCACCCGCAAAAGGGTGCGTCCCAACGTAGTCAAGGAGCAGAGCAATGTTTGCCCCACCTGCAAAGGCGACGGATACATTCCTTCTAAGGAAAGCGTGGTGGGCTCCATTGATCGTTGGTTGCGTCGTTACCGCGCCAAACGCGGCGACAAGGAAATCATCATGGCTCTTCACCCGGAAATGATCAATCATGTGGTCGACAATCGGGCGGCCATTTTCAAATATTGGGAAAAGTCCCATCACACCCGAATCCAGCTTGTTGAAGATGAAAACTCGAACTTTTCCGAGTTCAAAATTTTCTCCTCTAAAACGCAAGAGGAAATCAGTCAGGGGACTCCGACTTAGGTTAAAGAGCCTAATGCCCTAAAAACGGAAAACAGTGTCACGCGAAAGTGGCGGAATTGGTAGACGCACCAGACTTAGGATCTGGCACGTAAGTATGGGGGTTCAAGTCCCCCCTTTCGCACTATTTGAATCAAAAGGAAAGGCAATACAGTGAAAGCCATTATCAGCGAATCGAGCAGTACAGAACGGGTGATTGATATTGAAATTCCCCGGGAACGTTTCGACAAGATTTTTGATCAGAAGGTCAAGAAATACACCAAAGAAGTACGCCTCAACGGCTTCCGCCCTGGTCAAGTCCCCAAGGACGTGGTTGCCAAGCGCTTCAAGGACCCAATCAATGCCGAATCCATGGAAGCATTGGTGGAAGAGGTTATCAAGGAAGCCTGCAAAGAGCACAACATCGAGCCCATTGCTCCAGGTCGTATCGACAAACTGGAAAACGAGGCGGGCAAGCCCATTATGGTTAAAGCCATTATGGAAGTGGATGCTCCTTTAGTCATTAAGGATTATCAGCTTTCCATTCCCGTGCATCCTTCAGAAATAACGGATGCGGACGTGGACGGCCAAATAGAAATGCTGCGCAAGCGCAAGGGCGAAGAATCCAAAGTGGATCGTCCCGCGGCTTTGGGCGATGTGGTGTTGGCCGAATACTTGAGCATTGCCATCGATGGTGAAAGTCGCCCCCTGCCCCAGCAAAAAGAATTCCGCATTGAGCTAGGCGCGGGCAGCTTGGCGGAAATGGATACGGCTTTGATAGGCAGCAGCGCCGGTGAAGAAAAGCATGTCCGCTTTACTTTCCCCGATGACTATCGCCAATCCAATCTTGCTGGCAAGCAATCGGAATACAACCTCCGTATTGTGGAAGTGGATGAAGTCAAGCTACCGGCCCTGGACGATGCGTTCGCAACTGGCTATGGGTTTGAAAGCATTGAAATTTTTCGGGCGCGCATCCGTGAAGATCTTGCCAAACAGTCTTTGCACCGCGCTAAGGAAGAGGCTTACGAAGAGGCCATGCGCACCTTGATGGCCGCCAACACCTTCGAGATTCCCAAAGCCCGCATTCAGAATTACGTCCATTACAAACTGGAACAACAGGGCCATAAACATGAGAACGAGGATCATGGCCATGACCATTCCGATCTGGAACAGGAAGCGGCTTTCAATATCCGTCGCTACCGCATTCTGGAAGAGATCGCCAAGTTGGAAAAGATCAAACCAACCAGCGAAGAAGTCGATGAGCGCGTCAAGGAAATGGCGGAGCAGTACGGAACCGATTTTGAAACGCTAAAGGCGTCTTTGCGCAAAAACGGCAAGCTCATAGAATTACGCGAAGAATTGAAGTCGGAAAAGACGCTTGATTTTGTGATCGGCTTCAAACGCGGCGCGTGAAATCAGCCGAGTCCTTCTAAACGGTTACTTTATGGAAACTCCCGGCGGCCTAGCCGGGCGTCTCCCCGTGCTAAGCCGCTTAAGGACTCAGGAAATAAAGAACTGGTAACTTTCTCTGACGACAGGTAAAATGGAGATATGTATATTTTCTTCAACTCATCTCTAATATCGGGAAGATAGGTCGCGCATGTATATACCTACAGTCATTGAAACCACGGGCCGCTCCGAGCGCGTCTACGACATTTATTCGCGCTTGCTTAAGGAGCGGATTGTATTTATCGGATATGAGATCAACGATGTGGTAGCGAATACCATCGTGGCTCAAATGCTTTTCTTGGAATATGAAGATCCGGACAAGGACATCCTGCTGTATATCAACAGTCCCGGCGGCGTGGTGACTTCCGGATTGGCCATTTATGATGTGATCAAATATGTAAAACCGGATGTGCAAACCATTTGCGTCGGTTCCGCCTATAGCATGGGAGCACTGCTGCTCGCCGCCGGCACCAAAGGCAAACGCTATATCCTACCGCATGGCAAAGTGATGCTGCATCAGCCCAGTGGAGGTGCTACGGGCCAATCTTCGGACATACAGATCCACGCCAAAGAAATTATTAAGACCAAGACGGAGTTGAACAAGATTCTCTCCGAAGCGACGGGAAAAACCGAAGAGCAGATCGCTAAGGATACCGATCGGGATCATTACATGAGCGCGGAAGAAGCCGTTGCGTATGGCGTGGTAGACGAAATCTTCACCCGCAAGCGGAAGGTTCCTTAAAGTCATGGCTCGAACAGGCAACGGCTACGGTTTAATCCGCTGTTCGTTCTGCGGTAAGAACGCGGAGCAGGTGGAAAAAATAATCACTGGACCCTCGGTGCATATTTGCAACGAATGCGTGGCCATGTGCAATGATATTCTCACGGAAGCGAGCCAAAAGGAAGCACTGGTAACCCAGGGCGCGAATCCTACCGCCAGCCCCATGGATATCAAGCAGCATCTGGACGAGCATATCATCGGTCAGAAAGATGCCAAAGTTGCTTTGGCCGTGGCGGTATATAACCATTACAAGCGCGTCGGGGCCCGCATGGGTGCGGATGGCGTCGAGGTGGAGAAGTCCAATATTCTTTTTCTGGGTCCCACCGGTTCTGGCAAAACCCTGCTCGCGCAAACCATTGCCAAATTCCTCAAAGTGCCGTTTACCATTGTCGATGCCACCATTTTAACCGAAGCGGGTTATGTGGGCGAGGACGTAGAAAACATCATCGTTAGACTTTTGCAAGCCGCTGATTATGATGTGGAGTTGACCCAACGCGGCATCGTCTATATCGATGAAATAGACAAGATCTCGCGCAAGAGCGCCAACCCTTCCATCACTCGCGACGTGTCTGGTGAAGGGGTACAACAGGGACTCCTCAAGTTGCTGGAAGGCACGGTGGCGGCGGTTCCCCCCAAGGGCGGACGCAAACATCCAGAGCAGAACCTCATCCAGATCAACACCCGCAACATCCTATTTATCTGCGGCGGGGCATTTGAATCTTTGGATAAAATCATTGAACGACGCACCCGTGCAAATGGGTTGGGCTTTGGCGCACCCATTGAATCCAAGGCGGATAAACGCATTGGCGAAGTGCTCAAACAAGTGGAGCCCGATGACCTTATTCAGTTCGGTTTGATTCCGGAGTTGGTGGGGCGATTGCCCGTTATTACCGCCCTGGAAGAGTTGCCCCGTGAAGCCCTGCTGGAAATCTTGACCAAGCCCAAAAACGCCCTGGTCAAACAGTACTGTAAGCTTTTTGAGATGGATGATGTCCGCCTCAAGTTTCAGCCCGATGCCCTGGAAGCCATTGTCGATCGCGCCATTAAGCGCAAAACTGGCGCACGCGGCTTGCGGTCTGTAATGGAAAATGTGCTGATGAACATCATGTTCGAATTGCCCTCGCGCAGCGACGTTGCCGAATGTGTAGTGACCCGCGAAGTGGTCGAGCATGCCAAAGAGCCGGTTTTCATCCTCAAAAAGAGCAAGAAAAAGTTAGCCTAGACGGATCTTTTTACTTTTCCAAGCGAACCCCCGGAGGATCTCCTTGGCAAAGCCCATTTCCCGCTCCAAAGCACCCGCAGAACCTGAGGTCCCACCCGAGGAAACCGCCAGCCAAGAATATCTCGAAACCTTGGCAAAGGGTTTGCCGGTTATTCCCTTGCGCGACATCATTCTCTTTCCCGGCACCGTAACACCCATATTACTGGGTAGACCCCAATCCTTAACCGCCATGATGCGGGCATTGGAAAGTCCCACGCAACTGGCTTTTTTCGTCTTGCAAAGGACTGCCTCGGAAGACGAAGTGGCACCGGACTCGTTGCATAAAATCGGTGTCGTGGGTCGCATCGCTTCCTCCTTATCGCTCCCGAATAATCTTTCCAAAATCCTGGTGGAGTCTTTGGGCACGGCAGAAGTTTCCGAGTGGCAAGGGCTTCAAGCAATGATTGTGGCGTCGTTGGTGCCGCGTAAAGCAACGGCCACGGCCTCGGAGGGGGAGTCTCTCAAGCGTAGACTCGAAGCTTTGCGGGTCATGTTTGCGGAATACATTTCCCAAAATCCGGACATGCCACGCGGTATCGGGGATTTGATCGACGGCCTTCCTGGTTCAGAAGAAAAGATCTACGGAATGGCCAGCCACCTTAAAATCGCTGTGGAACTTAAGCAGACGCTGATTGAAGAGCAGACGCTGGATGCTAAGCTGAATAGGATTCAGGAGTTTCTGCGCAATGAGGTGGACACGACCATGCTGGGCCGCCGACTGGAGCATGAAGTGAGGGCTGGAATTGCCCAGAGCCAACGCGAATATTTTTTAACAGAGCAACTCCGTAAAATCCAAATGGAGCTCGGTGCATTTTCTCCTCCGCTGAACCATGAATTGAAACAATTGGACGAATCGGTAAAGTCCAAGGGCATGCCGGAAAAAATTCTGATGAGGGTTTTGGCTGAGCTCAAGCGATTGGAATATTTGAATCCGGCTTCACCCGAGTACTCGGTGGTCCGCAACTATGTGGACTGGTTTTTAGCGCTGCCCTGGAATAAATATGCGGAAGACAATCCCGACCTGTCCAAGGTCAAACGTCAGCTGGACAAGGATCACTTTGGGCTGAAAGCCATTAAGGAACGCATCCTGGAGCATGTGGCGGTTTACAAACTGTCCAAGCACAACAGCACGCCCATCCTGTGTCTTGTGGGCCCGCCCGGCGTAGGCAAAACATCGCTGGGCAAATCCATTGCCGCAGCCTTGGGCCGGGAATTTGTGCGCATCTCCTTAGGTGGCGTGCGCGATGAGGCGGAAATTCGTGGGCATCGGCGAACGTATATAGGATCCATGCCGGGCCGCATTGTGCAAGCGCTCAAGAAATCCCAAAGCATGAATCCGGTCATCCTGCTGGATGAAGTCGACAAGATGGGCAGCGACTTTAGGGGCGATCCGGCTTCGGCTTTGCTTGAAGTGCTGGACCCGGAGCAAAACCATGAATTCATCGATCATTTTATGGAAGTGGGTATCGATCTTTCGAAGGTCTTTTTTGTGACTACGGCCAATGTTGAGGAGCAAATCCCCGCGCCCTTACACGATCGGCTGGAAGTCATCCGTATTTCCGGGTATTTCGATTCCGAAAAGCTGCAAATCGCCAAGGGTTATTTGGTACCTAAAATCCAGTTGGCATCCGGCCTCGTGGACAGCCAGTTCCGTCTCGAAGATTCGGTTCTCTCCATGCTCATTCGGCGCTACACGCGCGAAGCGGGTGTTCGGCAGTTGTCCCGGCAAATCGCTAAAATAGCGCGCAAGCGGGCGCGGCAGGTGGTGGGCGCGGAAGTCCGCACAGGAGGCAAGCCGAAAAAATCGGTGTTACTGCCCATTGGCAAGGACTCGCTGCTCGATTATCTCGGCGTGCCCATTCGTCAGGAGCGTATCGTACCGGATACCTGCGGCCCTGGCGTGGTGACGGGTTTGGCGTGGACGCCGGTGGGTGGAGAAATTTTGCGCGTTGAGTGTACGTTACTGTCTGGAAAAGGCCGTCTCAATCTGACCGGTCACTTGGGTGAAGTGATGAAGGAGTCGGCGCAAATTGCCTTGACCTTGGTGCGGGAAAGGGCCAGCCGTTATGGTGTCGATCCGGCTGTTTTCCACAAAACCGATATTCATCTCCATGTGCCGGAAGGATCCATTCCCAAGGACGGGCCTTCAGCTGGCTTGGCCATAACCTTAGCGCTGATATCCGCCATGACTCGGCAAAAGGTGGACCCGAAGATTGCCTTTACCGGAGAGGTTTCTTTGGTGGGTAAGGTGCACGCTATCGGCGGATTGCCGGAAAAAGCCCTTGCCGCACTTCAGGCCGGGGTAAACCGGATCATGGTGCCGGAGGAAAACAATCCGGAAATTCGTGAACTTCCACCTGAAGCCAAAAAGGGCCTTAAAATTCAAACCGTGGATCATATCGACAAAGTACTGGCGGTATTGTTTAAACAAAAGGCTATGCCCAAAGGCGTACCGTCACAGGCTAAGGACAACGTTGCCCGGGCCAATGCCACTGAGTCGTGAGCGTGTCCGCGAGTCTAAAAGACAATTTTCACTCCGTGGAACAACGCATTCATGCGGCCTGTGCCCGCGCCGGTCGCGATCCGGCCGAAGTGCGCCTTATCTGGGTGAGTAAGAATCATCCTCAATCCCGTCTCTTGGAGGCGATAAAGCTAGGCGCACACTATTTTGGTGAAAATCGCCTGCCAGAAATTCTGGAAAAGTTTCCCTTGCCCGGCGTTCAAGAGCTGCACTTTATCGGTCGGTTGCAAACAAACAAAATCCGTAAGCTGCTGCCATTGGTATCGGCCATCCATTCCGTCGATTCCTTGGATCTCCTGCTGGCGGTGAATCGTATCGCCGGTGAGCTGGGGCTGTGCCCGGACATTTTTCTCCAAGTCAATACCTCGCGTGAGGCGGCAAAAGGGGGCTTTGAACCGGACGCGCTTCCTGGAGTGCTGGCGGCCCTGCCCGTCCTCCCTCATCTGCATCTGGTTGGACTTATGACCATGGGACCTGTTGGGGCGCTGGAACCTAGCCCAGAAGGCCTCACAGGTGAAGAAGCGGCCCGTCTCTGTTTCCGGGAGTTGGCAAACCTGCTCAAAGCCTGTCGAAGGCCAAGCGGTCCGCTAAAGGATCTCACCTGGTTGTCTATGGGCATGTCCGGTGATTTTGAAGTGGCGATTGCCGAGGGCGCCCATTTTATCCGCATTGGGACGGGTCTTTTTGGAGAGCGGGAACTGGTAAAGTAACCGGATTCAATACCCCACGCTGGTTTGTATGACTATTTTTAAGCCATAGTTAGAATTAGAAAGTCAATCTGGAGCCGGCATGATTACACCCTTGGATATCAAAAAACATGAGTTTTCTACTCGTTTCAAGGGCGTGGATCCGGATGAAGTCCGAGCGTTGCTTGAAACCATCGCCAAGGATTTTGAGGAATTGACTCGGCAAAACACGCAGCTTTCCGAACGCCTTAAAATCGCCGAGGAGCGTTTGAATCATTATCGCCTCATTGAGAAAACCCTGCAGGATGCTGTGATTACGATTCAGACTACCTTGGAGGAAAAGCGCAAGGTTGCCCATCAAGAAGCGGAAGCCATCATCACCGATGCCCGCCTTAAGGCTAATGGCGATCTCTTAGCCTCACGCGAACAAGTGGCGACTTTACGCAGCGATATCCATATTCTGGAAAACCAGAAGATGCAGTTCTTTGCCCGTTTCCGCAGCCTATTGCGCAGCCAAGCCCAAATTCTGGATGCCATGATGGAAACGGAAGAACGGGAGATGTCGCCGCAACCAAATGTAACGCCAGTCACAACACCACCTTCAATCCCAACAGAAATACCGGCAAATCCGCGCGTCCCCGCATCCGAAGCGGTGGATACCCGCTGGGCCCGTAAATAGATTCATCAATCCCCTTTAGAAAGGAAAAAAATGTCATTGCCCGATTCAAGTACAGGTTCCAAAATTTTCAAAACCCTGGGATTTCTAGCCATCATTGGAGTTGTTTTTACTCTGGCTCGCTTGGTGATCAAGGGAATTCGCAGCGCAGATCGAACACCTGATGGAGATCAAGACGGGGTATAATTTCCTTAGTAGAGCGTTTTATTTTACCTACCCGCATTTTGGTTACCGAACCTACTTTCAGAAACGTCCGATAATTTCAGAAATGTCCGAATGTGAATAAACCTAATGGGAAGCCATTCCCAAAGGAGTACACCCATTGCGTTTTATTCTCATACTGGGATTTTTTTTCGAAATAGCCACAGCAGCCATGGGCACCGTTAAGGATGTGTCCTTAAGCACCCTCTACCTGGGCAAGGCTTCCGTTCCCTTCTGGATTCTACCTGCCGCAGTTGAAGACGGGGATATGTTGCTCTGGACGGATTTAGGACTATTTACAGTTTTGACGGCACCGGCTGCAGGAGTGCTCTACCACCGCTGGATGGGCAATCCGGAAAAAGTGGTGCTTTGGCGCAAAATCAACAGGGTAACGGATCTTTCGCTGGCCTTGGGTGGTGCAGTCTTTGGGGTTGCGAGGATGTTCACACCGGATCCGCAAGGCGGTGAAAGAATAATTGGCAACAAAACCGGTGGGGTACTCATACTATTGATGTCCGCTATGTACGGCTCTATTTCCCTGCTAGAGAAAATTCCGTTTTCAACGGAGTCGGCGCGATCGGCCAGGATTTCCGTGCAGCCACTCTTTTCCTTCCAAACCAAACAAACTGGATTGAGTGTTCAATACCGATATTGAAGGAGTAGGAATAGGAGTAGGAAAAATAGCGGGTAAGAAAGGCCTTACCCGCAGCGGGGTTTAGTTCCAGCCGTGCTTTTCACGAACCTGCGACATCGCTCCTAAAATATTGTTCCACGTGCTCGGCAATTCCATAACCGCATTCGGGAACATGCAACCGTCCCAGCACATATGCGCGATGTCGATATGTTTGCCCGCTTCATCCCTGAGCCAGAAACCGGCATGGTAGGGGATATCCAGCTTGCCGTTTTTATCATCGGCTAAACAGTGGCGGCCGGTTTTGTCATGCGAACCAGATCCGAATACGGAGGCGTCGTTT
>JAYSRH010000137.1:0-1871 GCA_043721115.1 Fibrobacteria bacterium
TTACGGATTCCTTGCAAACAGCCCAGGTCATAGCCTGGCAAGAGTACAAGAAATGGCGGGGCCATTTGGGTGAATTGGCGCGCGCACATGTTCGGCCAACTGCCGAGGGATTCTGGACCTGGGCGTATTCTCTGCGTTACTGGGCACTACCGTTAGGCAGTGTCCTGGCCCTAATGCCCCCGATTTGGGTGGCTTGGCGGTTCCGGCGTCGATATCGACCTGGCCGGCTTCCCACGCGTAGCAAACCAACAGGCAGTGCAGCCCAGGCAAAGGCCATGACCACTTTTCAGGATGCTGTGCAACAAATTGCCCGTATTTCCAGCCAGGACCGAAAGACTCCACCACCAGTGGACATATCACGTGAACCTGAAACGAAGCCGATCTCACTGATTCAGGAATCCGGTTTGGAGTCTACTTTTCCATCCGGACTTTCCATGGAAGATGAAGATGGGGAAAGCGACGAGGAAGAATCGTTGAACAGAATGCCGCCTACGACAGAGGTGGAACTGGTGGAAAGGCGCAAGGCCGAAGTATTGAAATTGGCTCGAAAGGGTCTCACTTCCTCGGAGATTTCCAGGCGGCTAAGACTCAGCCAAGATCAGGTGGAATTCATTATTCGACTGCGCCGGGAAAAAGGCTAAACAGCGCTGATAAGAAAAATCAGGCTCAAATTACTCCAGTTTTAAGACCTCCGGGCAGCGTTACCTAGCTCAAAATATTCAAGTTATTGGGTCTAGCTACCGTATAATAAGCATAGGGTCTCCGTCTAGGCTTTCACTATGGCTTCCTCTGAACCAAATCAAATTCAACCTATCCGATCCGGATCGAGTAACGCATTGACTCCAAATGTTTTTGCCGGGACCGTTACCGGCATTACATTGGAAAAAGGGGTGCAAACTTTGGAAGTGCAATACGCACAAGGCAAGGTTCGGTTTGCTGCAGAGGGCGACTTTCAAGCTGGGGAAAAGGTGCGCATTTCCTTTCCTGGAGGCAATGCCATTCAGGTAGCACAATTGCCGACCGTGCCTGCCCAGGAAGAGTGGCAAGGCGCCGGCTACATTTTGCCCCAAAAACTTAATTCACTGCGCGCATTTGAAGACGCAATGGTCAAGTGGATGGCCAACACGGAAACTCAAAGTATGGGTAGGACGGGAGGCGCCGGATCGCCTGCTCTATCCGCATCTTTGGCACAGCTGACCTTGCCGGAATTGTTGATGAAAGTAACCGGAAAAAATGGAGGCAAGGAATTCTTGGGGCAATCCTTGACTGGAATGGATCGCAATTTGATCGCGATCTTGATTGATGCACTGGAGGCTTCCAAGGGAGATCCGGGAGCCAAGTCGGCGGTTCTCGATATGCTTAAGTCTCAAAACCGGGGCAACGAATCGGTTGCTCCTGCTGGAGCTGCTGGAGCTGCTAAAGGACTAAAAAATCTGGATGGATTCTGGTCTGCGGAAGCGGGTACAGGCGCGTCACCGTGGTTTGGAAGGGTGATTGAAAAAGGAGAAGGCGAATCCTTTCTGTCCCCGCTTAATCGATTGCAATACGGTGGTCGAGGAGTGCCCACTCAAGGCGACTCCCTGTTTAGGTACGTGCTGGATGTTGGTGGAAGGAGCATGGAGGTTTTTTCCTCGCAATCCCTGGAACCGGGAGACTTAGCTGATTTTACGGTTGAAGCCCACGGCGGTCGGATGCAGGCCAAGTTCTTGGACCCGGCAGCGTCTTTGCCTGCCAGTTTGCGTACCGACTTTGCTACGGCTTCGCCCACTATGCGGCAGGCGATTCAACTCGCCTCACATTACCTGAAAGAATTTAAGGATGAGCCCTATTCCGGACAGTTGGTCAAGGATTTCGCAGACCTTTTGGCGCAA
>JAYSRH010000138.1:0-12855 GCA_043721115.1 Fibrobacteria bacterium
CGATGCCAGCCCAAGGTTTTACGATAGTAGGGGTGATCACACAAGGCCCGATAGTGCACGCCCACTCCGATATTTTCCGCCGTCAGGGCTTCAAGCACCCAATCCCGCTTGGGTCCCTTTTTACCCATCAGCGGAGTATACAAATGATAGGCATGCCGCTCATCGGACTTCGGTTCCAATGGTAAATCACAGGGCAAATCCTTAAACGCGCTTTGATACCGATTCCATATTTCCCTTCGCCGAAGCCAACGCTGTTCTAATTCTGGTAGTTGATGTAAACCGATGGCGGCTTGTAAATCCATCATATTGAATTTGTATCCCAAATCAACAACGTCATAATGCACGTACCCACTGTCAGAAAACCGCTTCCAGGCATCCTTGCTCATTCCGTGCAAGGCCAGTTGTTTGACTTTTTCCGCTAGCTTAGATTTTTTTGTCAGAATCATGCCACCTTCACCGGTAGTTAGGTTTTTTGTGGCATAAAAACTGAAGCATCCAACGTCGCCGAAAAGACCGGCCGGCTTTCCGCACCAAGTGGTTTCGATGGCATGGGCGCAATCTTCGATAACCGCCAAACGATGTTCTGTCGCTATCCGCATTAGCGCTGACATATTGCAGCAACGTCCGGCGAAATGGACGGGTAACAAGGCTTTGGTGCGTTTGGTTATTTTTCGCGCCACTTGATCCGGTGATATATTCATGGTGCCGGGTTCGCAATCGGCAAGCACGGGTGTAGCCCCCGCATGCAAAATGGAATTTACGGTTGCGCAAAAAGTCAATGGGGTGGTGATAACTTCGTCTCCTGGCCCAATACCAAGTGCCAGAATGGAGAGGTGTAAGGCAGCGGTGCAGGAGTTAACGGCCACGGCGTGTTCGGCGCCTTTATATGCCGCAAAGTCCTTTTCAAAGCGCGCTACCTTTGGACCGGTTCCAAGCCATCGCTTACGTAACGAATCTGTTACCTCAGCGATTTCCGCTTCTCCGATGACGGGCGCGCCATATACCAGGAAGTTTTTACGAGCGCGTATGGGTTTCCCCCCTGCCAATGCGATCCGTTTCATTCTATCTGCTCCTATTTATTCCCAATTCAGCTTCCTACCTTCCACGCAACGACGCCACCACATGCCAATTGATAGCAGCCTCCAGAGATACTGGGGATGGCTGGCGGTTAATGCCCGATAATTTTCGGAAAGCATTTTTCCGTCCAAGTATGGACAGTCGAGTGTAATTGCCAATGATCGAAAACGAGGTTCAGCATCGGTCAGCCAATTTCGTATAGGGAAGGGGAAGCCGGCTTTTTTTTCGCGCGTCAGAATTTCCATGGGAACGATTCCAGCCATGGCTTTCCGCAAAATCCACTTCAACCATCCTTCGCGGATAAGGTATGCCACCGGCAAACGAAAGGCGCATTCAACTACCCGATGATCGAGAAAAGGGAGGCGCACTTCCGTGGGGATTTGCATGCAGGAAAGGTTTCCGGAGCGCATCCAGTAATTCATTTTCCCGTCACCCATATTATGCAGCAGTCGACTATTTAGGTCGGAGGGATCCCCAAAATCAAGTTTGTTTTCCGCAATGAGGCCAGAATTGCTCGCGCTGCCCTTATTTTGTTCGCGCAGGGGGTCATTGGCTGGTTTAGGCTGATTGGGTTTAAGCCCAACGCGCCACGCTACAGGCAGGAGATGAAAAATCTCTCTCGCATAGGATTTCAGTATATGTTCCCGATCGTGTTCGCTGAATCCCCTGAATTCCCGCAAGAATCGGGGGATATTTCCGGCGCGTAATAGGGAAACCAAATAGGGTCCGAAATATTCTGAGGCGTATCCGGCTAAAACTTCATCACCACCGCCTCCGTTAAGGCTGACTTTGATTCCATGGGCAGCCATTTTTTTCCAAAGGTCCTGGTTGGAAATCATATTGGGGGAATGGAATGGTTCGTCCATATGTGCGACATAATTCCCGGCCCGTCCAAAAAAATCCGGAGGTTGGTATTCCACTTGGAACCAGGATAGTTGGTTGGAATAGGCGTTGGCCAACTCTCTGGCATAGGGGGTTTCATCCTCGGGACGTCCCGGGAATGTTACGGTATAGGCATTTATTTTCGAAGGCGAGGACTGCAAACCGGCGGCTAATGCCGCAATAGCCGAAGAGTCCATGCCGCCACTCAGTTCAATGGCTACGGGTACATCGGAACGCAGCCGCAATTTAACGGCATCTTTCAGCAATTGACCAAATTCGGAAATTGCATCCACGCTTGACCAATTTGACTCGGAATTTCTGTGTTTGGGAAGCGACCAATAACGGATAGGCTGAAAAGTCCCATCCGATGCTACGAAGGCGTAAGCGGCGCTGGGGAAGGTGTGTATGTCTGTATAAAAAGTCCCTTCACGTCGGTCCCGGCTTCCAGTTCGGGCGAAATTTAAAAGGGTTTCCGAATGGATAGTCAATGCCGACGTTTCTATACCGGCGAATATCCCCTTGATTTCCGAAGACCACCAGAGTCGACCGTCTTTTCGTAACCAGTAAAGAGGCGCTTTGCCAAGTCGATCGCGCGCCAGCAGCAAAGAGTGACGTTTGGTATCGTATAAAACCAAAGCCCAAAATCCATTGCATTTTTGAAAGCATTCGACGCCCCATTCCAAATAAGCTGCCGAGAGCACTTCGGTATCACCATGACCCAAAAAGCGATGCCCGAGTGCTTCCAATTCGGAACGAAGTTCCAAGTAGTTATAGATTTCTCCATTGAAAATGAGACAGTTTTCCCGTCCGGGTGACCAGAATGGCTGGTGTGCTTGGGCGCCAGGATCCAGAATAGAAAAGCGGCGATGTCCAAGCGCGATTTGATGCGGCAACGATTGGCCCGGATCCAACATCGGCAGATTTGGAATACTGGCGGGTGTATCCGTTCCTCGGAAATCAGCTTTTCCATCGCGGATTAAGGTGTAGCCTTCATCATCCGGGCCGCGATGGGCGATGGCCTTGTTCATACGCCAAAGTGCCGCTGGCGAATTTTCTTGGCCCGTAAAACAAAAGTACCCGGATATGCCGCACATCAAATGCCTCCAGCCAGCATGCGGCTTAACTTTAGCAAAAAGGGGCGCTTCCAAAGAAACGCCATGGCCAAATAGGAGGCTGTGCCGGCAAGTGTGATTAAGACTAATACTTCTAAATCTGGACATCCCTGCAAAAAGTGTAACAAGCCGAAAATCAGTGCTGCCGATACCGTACCCATGCCTAAGAATGCCATCCATGCTTCGGTATATTCTCCTGGAGTCATGCGAGCTATGCTCCAGCGCATCCATAAATCAGCTGGGACCAAAACCCCGGCACAAGCCGCCAGCAACGCGTAGGCTATGCCCACAAGCCCGAAATGCGCTCCAATTGGAATGGCGATGGCATATAAACTTAATGCCAGTACGTTAAACCAGAATGCCAACTTTGCTTTTCCCAGGGCCAACAATAAACTGTCCAGCGGATTCCCCAAGCATTGCAGTAATCCAAGTAGCACCAAGGCTCTGAACACAGGCACCGCGGGCATCCAAACCGAACCTAGCAAGGCATGAATAATCGGTTCAGCAGCAACTAGCATGGCCAAATACAATGGCATCATGATAAAGGCAATTATGCGGATCATTTCCAAATAGCCCGCCTTGATGCGTTTGAGGTCACCATCCATACGCGCAAAAACGGGAAAGGCCACGCGGGTGATCACGGGGTTCAAAAGCAACATGGGTCGCACCATCAGTTGGTACGCCACTGTATAATAACCAAGCGCGGAGGTGCCGAGCAAGCGGCCAATGAGCAGCTTATCCAGATTTTGAGCCAGAAAATTGACTAACCTTTGTCCCGTCTGAAATAAACCAAAGGACAAATGCGGACTCAAATCCTCTCGCCTTAAACGCAGCGATGGCCGCCATCCCGCAAACACCCACAACGTCATACTCCTAAAAAATGCGGAAACCACTTGTCCCCAAACCAGGGCAAAAGCGTTTTGAAGTTTCCAGGCCAAGAAGACCGCCGTAGCCGCTCCGCCTAGCGCGCTTAGGATCTCACAAAAGAAAAGTCGCTTAAAGCGTAGGTCCCTTTGCAAAATTGCGGTCATGGGTTGCCCGAGGGGACTGATCAAAAATGCCAATGCGGAGGCAGGCAGCAGGCGTGTGAGCACGGGTTCGTGGTATGCGGCCGCGGCTAAGGGCGAAATGGCAATGGTCAAAAGGCATAGTATTAAGCCGCCCAGAGTATTGGCCCAGTATAGAGAAGATAGCTCGTTTTGATCGGATGTTTGTCGATAAATGATCGCACCGCCTAAGCCAAAATCGGAGAGCGCTTGTGCGAATCCTGTAGCCACTAATACCAGTCCCATCAATCCGAATTCACTGGGGGGCAGTAACCGCGCTAATACTGCGGTTTGAGTCAATTGTAAAACAGTAGCGGCCAGCATGGACGCTCCGTTCCAGCGAACGCTTTGCGTCGCTTGTATGCGTAAAGAGCCCTTGTCTAAAGCCTTGGTCATACTTTATATTTCCAAAAAATTCTGTAAGCCCTTGGCGAAAACATCCCAGTGCCATTCTTCCCGGGCCTGGGCGCACGCATTTCTGTAACGCCCCAGGTCGGCCTTCATTTTTTCAACTCCTTCGCGTATGGCATCCGGTGAAAAGGAATCCACCGTCAAGCCTACGGGATACCGATCCAGAAATTTTCGGTGCGCGGGATTCTCGCTGAGTAACACAGGTGTGAGGGCATGAACATAATCAAACAGCTTGTTCGCCAACGTAAGGGAAAAGTTTAAGCAGGTGGGTTGAATGAGGTTAAGTCCAATGTGGGCGGCTTCCATCGGTCCATTCAGTTCTGAAAAAGGAACAGTGCCGTGAAAGCCAATCCGTTGGCCCCATCCCAAGTATTGAGCTCTTTCTTTAAGGAGCCGCTCTTCCGGCCCAAATCCATAAATTTCCAAACGGTATTGGGTAGAAGTCGCCAAGGCGTCCAAGGTTTCACGCAAGCCGCAGGCCGCGCGTAAACCACCCTGGTAAATGAGTACAATACCTTTTTCCAGCGCCGGTTTGGCGAGTGGAATACTTTCCGTTAATCTCGGAGCATTCGGAAGCATATAGATCTTTTTGCCCGGATAATGCTGTTGAAAATATTCGGCACTTAGCGGGGATACGGCGATCATTTTTCGGATTAAAGCCATGCCTCCATCATGCCACATGCGCCAAAATAGTCGGCGCGACGCCCGCCCATGTACCATAGGCGTTTCCAGAAAAATTTCATGCGAGTCGTAGATTACCTGTTTACCGCGCAAGCGACCGAGTAAGGCCACCCAAAACAATGGCGGACAATCAAGTACCAACCAGGTTTGTCCCTTTGAGGTCCAGATAGCTTTGGTCAATCCAAACAAAAAAGGGAACCAGGCTGAAGTGAAGCCGCTGTAATGGGAGGTTTTGGTAAGGATATGAATGCGAAAGGCCTGCCAATTCTTTCCTAAGGGATGGCGAGGAAGGTCACAATAAATGATGGGATCATAGCCCATTTCTTTGAGACTGCAGGCCAGTTTGAAACAGCGATGGTCGGTGGCCAAATCCGTGAGAATGGCGATGTAGATTTCCTTTGATGCGGCCAAGCTGAATCCAGTCGGAAAAATTCCGGTGCATTCCGGGAAGCCCCCGGAATGCAGCCAAAATAACAAAAACGACTCAAGTAAATATGTAGCTTATAGGGCTCCGAAATGGCTTCAAACGCCTACAACATCCTTTTCGGTACCGGTACCAATGGCAAAAACAAATCCAAATCTTTATCGCCGCCGCGGTCCGGTTGTAATATTGGCTATTCTCTATCCTTGGGTGCAACTTTTTTTGTGGTTTTGCCGCTTGGTGTATTACCGTCCGAATCCAAAAAAGTTGCGACTGGCCCCACTCACCGTGTTTCAAAGTTACCAGGTCGGAGATTTTTTCATGGCTTTGCCGGCCATTCGCCGCATGGCCGATTACGCTTCCATTCAAGTTCTTTGCAGGCCGGATTGCGCCTTTCTCTTGCGGCAGCTGGGAATTGAAGCGCTGCCTTTGCAAAACCCTCTATTCGTCAAACCGGGTCTGCGAACCTTTCTGCAAACACTTGTAAATGTACTGCCGCTGCGAAAGCGTCTAGGACTCGTGGTGGTGGATTTTCATGCAGACCCCAGAACGGCCTTTCTGCTCAAAGTAGCTGGTGTGCGTAAAGTGCACTCCTATCAGCGTCCATATGGCTGGTTCATGGACTCCACCTTTGTGCTTCCAAAAGAAAAGCTCCATCAAAGTGAAAAGGATATGGCGGTTGCCGAGGAGTTCGTGCCTAAGAACCATGCCGTAACTGCAAGGGTACGGGAGCAACAGTTTCCGGAAACCGGAATCGGGAACATGTTGATGCTTTCCTGCTGGACCCGCAAGGACGAGAAAAATTGGCCGTTGGACTACTGGCAATTTCTACTTGAGGCATTGCTGCTAAAGGGCCGCACATTATGCATAGTTGTCCCTCCCGATGGCAATGCAGACTTTAAAGCATTTCAAAAGCAAAACCAGGGACGAGTCGAATTTTTGCAAGCGGAATTGGATGGCATATTTGCGTGTATGCAAAATGCCGCAGGTATAATGTGCACGGACAATTTTCTGGGCCATATGGGCGCGTACTTGCGCAAGCCCGTTTTCTGGATCAATGGGTCTTCGGATCCTGACCATGTTCGCCCTTATGGAATCGGGACCGAAATAGTCCAAATGAACCCCATGCCTTGCCGTCCATGCCGGCATCGATGCACCAATCCCGTTTACAAGCAATGTCTACAGCAATTGACGCCGGAAATGGTTATAAGTAGAGCTGAAATATGGCTGAATGGAATTTTCCCTAAATAAGGAGGCCCCCTATTCTCAAATTCAGCTCTAAAAGCCCGTGTTTAACACCATTTCTCCCATCCTGAACAGCCCTTTCAGACTAGATTAATATTTTATGAGGATGCTCATTTATTTTTCCGTGCTGGCACTTGGATTAACAACGGGTCTCATGGGCTGCTTGTTTGAAACCCATACTCAACCGCCAACCGTGATTTTTATGGGGAATAGCATTACCAATGCGGATACCAATTCCCAGTTGAATTGGAATCACAAATCCGGCATGGCAGCCTCCAGCTTGGCAAAAGATTATGTGCATCGAACCTTGCAAATCCTCAAAGACAATGGCAGGGAGATGAGTGGCGTTTTGGGTGCACGCGATTGTGATTTCACCCCCTGTGACGGACCCATCGAGGAACATCTGCACAACATCTACCAAGTTAAGGATTTGCATGCAAAGTATGTGGTTGTCCAGCTGGGCGAAAACAGCTCAGACGTCGAGGCTATCAGTGGCAAGCTCCGCGCCCAGTACCACGCATTGCTGGAGGCCATTGGTAAGGCCGGCGTGCAGAGGATTTTTTGCATTACCCCCTGGGGTGAAACGTCATTGGATGGACTGCGCACCAAGGCCATTCGTCTCGCCATGTTAGACGTTTCGAATGTTGAACTTGTTGACATCACTTCCCTTTCAGCTAATCCCGGGAACGCGGGAGACAGCACACTTTTTAAAGATCCGGCGGTGCTTTGGCATCCTGGAGATGCCGGCATGGAAGGCATTGCCAAAACCTTGTCAGAGGCGATACTGAAATATGAATGACCCATCAACAATAACTTCGAAAAGATTTTTCAACCTAGCTTTTGCCGCCTTCTGCTTTGTGACTTGGATGCCACAGTCGGTTTTTGCTATTCCCGATGTCACTGCCGCTGAAGCGCGTGCGTTCCTCGGTGGTCGCACTGGTAAAGTTGTTTACCTAAAGAATTACAATAGCCAGCTCTATTATATTGATCTCTCCGACAGCCTATTAAGAGAACGGTCGGTAGCTCCTGATCAGTATTGCAATAGCCCCATGATCAATGATGATGGAATCCGGCTCTTGTATGAAAGTCTCGGCGGAATCTACATACGGAACTTGGAAGAAAACAGCCCATCGCGTCATACCATTTTAAGCGCGCCTATTAGGCCAGGCTATGTTTATGAACCCAGGTGGTGGACGGATCCGGCCACAGGTACAGAGTATGTCATTTACAGTACCGGCTATATGGAAGAACACGCCTGGCCACAAATTTCGGGTCAGACCTATATTCAGAAAATCGTCAACAATCAACCTTCGGGCCCGGCAACCATGTTGCTCCCTTTTGTCATGGGCGGAGGAAGATCGCGCAATGGATTATGGGGTGCGACTTCCAATCACAGTACCGGAATGTTCAAATTTGTTTCAGGAAAAATCGACAGCGCTTTTTACGCCAGTCAGAATTGGATGCTTGAGGGAATGCTCTTGGCCTGTAACCCTTCCATTTCAACCTCAAAAGATCCAAGTCGACAAAACCGGATGATGCACCTCACTTCGGGAGGGACCAACATCAACGGGAAGCCATATGACAACCATAAGGCAATCATCATGCGCTCTTGGAATGATAAATCCATCGACGACCCTTTTTGGTATATGGGACCAATGGGAGACAATTGCAATAAAGACACCACTGGAAATCAATATTGGGCATTTCCGGAATGGTCCAATGACGAGAATTATTTTGTGTTGACCGGCTCCAAGGAAATCGACATCGTGGATGAAGGGGATTTGTATTTCTCTCGCATCAACTATGGAACGCCTAATCGAGTGCTACGCATCATGAAAGGCGGCAGCAAGTTTTACTTTCCATTTCTTTGGATTCAAGATGGCAAGCTTCCGGCCCGCCTTCACCTGGATAAGTCACAGTTAGCCTACTCTTCCCTCTTGCAGGACTCGGTCAATCCTCCTTCGCAGCAAATCGCAATTACAAATATTGGCGATGGTATTTTGCCCGTACTCAATATTGGCCCTGTAGCCAAATGGCTCAAAGTTGCCATTTCCGGAAACGGAACCAATACCTCAATCTTGAAAGTCACCGTTGTTCGGGATAGTGTGCTACTCGGAGAGTATCTCGATACCGTTTCCGTGAGCTTTGGGAGCGGGGTGGACAGTCAAGCTTTTGTTGTGACATATAAATTATCAGACATTGTTATGACCAGTCTAAAATCCCATCCTTCCATGGCTGTGGCCTTGCCTGGTGGCGTCGTGCAACTGGAAGCGGTTGCCTATGACCAGAACGGTAACCCCATGGTTCCCCAGCCAACCCTTACCTGGTCGGGCTTGGGAGGGCTTGATGTTTCGGTACAGGGACTTGTTCATGCGGATACCAATGTCTGGCATGTCAGCTATGCCATAGGCACAATCGGGGCATTAAGGTGCACGACAACCGTTTGGGTAGCGCGTCATTACATAAAACTGGATGCGGGTACAGACAAACCCGCAAGTGGCTGGCAAAGCGATTCGTCGTACGCCGTTGGCACGAATTCTATAAAAGTAAATGACACGGCCATTGCTTTGTTTGGATCCAAAAATGCAGCGCCTTCTCTGGTGTATCAAACTCTACGCATTCCGGCTCCGGCCTATCGCTTTTCTGAGTTGCCAAATGGCCAGTATCACGTAAGACTGCATTTTACCAGCCCAGATACAGGTCAAAACAATGTTGTTGAACCAATATCTGTGCGTGTTCAGGGAGTTACGGTGTTGAATGGCTATACGCTCCCCACAAAAACAGCCAAAGGCGCTTTGCGTGGGGAGGTTAAGGAGGCCTCCGTCTCCGTAGCAAATGGCCAGGGACTTTCCATTAGTTTTCTTGGCGCCACGCTACCGGCTCGCACTGCCATAAGCGGGATTGAAGTGTATGACGAGGGCATCGCTTCGATTCTAGTCACCTCTCCGAATGGTGGTGAAAAATATCACCTAGGGGACACGCTTGTTCTTAAATGGCAGGCCGATTCCATGATCACGGCGGTGGGCCTTCAGGTTTCCATGGATAGTGGGCTCACATGGCATGCCATTCGTAACAAATCCGTTTCTCGATCGGATGCAACATGGACTCGTTACCCATGGGTCATTCCCGATTCTTTGGATGGCGTCTCTCTCCTCTCAAACAAGGTGCTGGTTTCCGTCTACGACTATTTTGGGGCAGACAGGGATCGATCGGATCTGGCATTTTCATTGGCCGTCGTAGAATTGAATGCCATCCACAGTGTAAATCGGTCTCAGGATACACCTTGGTTCATTGGGACATCTGGACGCGGCATGCTTTGGTTACGCCTACCCTCAACGGGCGATTATCGAGTGTCCATTTCTGATCTTCGTGGACATTTAATTGCTTCCAGCCGGATGTCTGGAGCGGGTCCTCGCGCTTGGGAAATTCGAGACTTACGTGCAGGTTTATACAGACTTCAGATTTCCGGCCCTGGCCTTGTGGCGACTCGCCTGCTGCCGATGTTTTAGCAGTTATTTTATTCTGGGTAAAGATCGATTTAAAAATACTGTCTCCCAGCAAAGGCCTGTATGTTACCCCTAATTCCTCATCTCGACGTTCGCGGGGCCAACGCCAAAATTAAGTCGAAATTCTTTAAAGAGCTGCACACTGTTTACGATCAGGCTGCCTTTAGCGGAGGCGCCAATGTCGAGCGATTTGAAACCGAATTCGGTCATTACCTTTCTAGTCCATTTTGCGTCGGTGTCAATAGCGGAACCTCCGCCATTCATCTGGCACTTCTCGCCCTTGGCATTGGACCAGGAGATGAGGTGGTGGTTCCCGCCTACACATTTGTTGGCAGCCTTTGGGGCGTGATTTACTGTGGTGCCAAACCGGTATTCGCCGACGTTGACGTGGCCACGGGTAATCTGGTTCCTGAGGCGGTGGAAAAAGTGCTCACGCCTCGTACGCGGGCCATCATCGTGGTGCATTTGTTTGGGCAATGTGCTGCTATGCCGCCTTTGCAAGAAATTGCCCGTAGGCGGAAGCTATTTATTGTAGAAGATGCTGCCCAGGCCCATGGCCAAATCCAGGGCGGACAACAGGCTGGCACCATGGGCGACTTCGGTTGCTTTTCCTTTTATCCAACCAAAAATCTGGGAGGCATTGGTGAAGCTGGAGCTGTTGTCACTAAAAATCGGAAATGGGCGAAACGCATCCAATTGCTGCGCAATCACAATAGTCCAAAACGTTTTACGCATATTGGATTGGGGTTCAATTATAGAATGGATGGCATTCAAGCCCAGTTTTTAAGGATTAAATTAAAAGAGTTGGACAAACTCAATGCAGAGCGCAGACGCATTGCTTCCGTATATTTACTGGCCGTAGCTGGGAGCCCATTGGTTCCATTGTGCCCCCGTCCTGATGATTCGGTTTGGCATGCCTTTGTTTGTAAAACGCCTCACCGCAAAGCATTGCTGAATCAACTTGATGCGGCTGGCATCGGTCACGCAATTTATTATCCCAAAATACTGCCGGAGCAAACCGCTTTTCGGGGCTTAGTTTCGAAGCGACAATTTTTTCCTGGGGCCAAGGCGTTGTCTCGGTCAGCCATATCCCTCCCCCTTTATCCAGGCCTGACTCAAAAAGAAATTAAAAGGGTCGTTGCCATGTTACAAAGCTTGTAGCGACGCAGAGCCAGTGCAGGTGAGCAAACCCCACCTCAAGATTTTAATAGAATCCCACCCAGATGCTTCTGCGACTCCATGCTCACCAAACTCAGCATCTGTCCCAGCGTGTCCACATCCACATCATACATATACGCACACATGCTGGCGCCCAGCAGCATGATATACGCCAGGCGTTTGTTGCGATGCAGTGCTTCCCGCCCAGGATAGGCTCGCCGCAAACCATTTCTCGGCACCACAATCATCGACTGTGGCAATCGTCGAATGCTTCGCCCCCTGGAACGATTGTGCGCAAGCTTATGTGCCATGCGCTTGGCCAAGCGAATTCGATGCTGTTCTTCTTCATCGTACATGGACAAACCTCCGCATCCCTTTAGTCGGCCCTTGGGAGCGCCCATTCATTCTACCCGGTCTGCCCTGGCAATTCAAACTCCATCCTCATGCAGCATTGTGGGTTTGTGGACTTGTTTGCTGTTTGAACGGTGATTGTTCCAATGTCGCAAATCTTCAGTTTGAAAAAACGGGGTGATGTAGGCCTAATACATACTATATTAGTATGATATAAGAGTCTAAATTATTGCCTAAAAATCAATAAATATGGCGCTTTTAGTATGAGTTGCTCGAATTTGGATGGTTTTTGGTTGATAAACCTTCTTAAACACTAGGAATAAGCAAAGGCATTATTATATTTAGCCGCACTATGCCAAATACACAGCCAACTCCATCTCCCATCGGGGACCTCGTGACGTCCGAGGCCGCCCAAATTTGGAAAGCCAAACTTTCCGATAAACTCGATCCAAAATGGCGCGAGGACATCGACAACTTTGAAACCGATATCCTTTTGAAAAAACGCGGCAAGATAGAAGACCGTGTGTTTGCGGAAACCCGTTTGCGCATGGGCGCCTACGGACAGCGGTATGACAATGGCAATCGCCATGACGGAACGGTCAGTCGCAAAATTCCTTTTCCTACCGACTTGAACAAGGGTCCGGAAACGGCCTGGGATGCTCCCGGCATGGAACGTATTAAGTTGCCGTGGGGCGGCATGAATCCGGCCCAGATGGATGTGTTCGCGGATTTGGCGGAAGAATATTCCGATAGTATTTGCCATATCACCACACGCCAGGACATCCAGCTCCATTACATCCATATCGAGAACTGCCCTTCCATGTTCCGGCGCTTGGCGGCACTGGACATCACCACCCGTGAGGCTTGCGGAAACTCCGTACGCAATGTTACCGCTTGCCCCATCGCTGGTGTTTGCCGCGACGAGGCTTTCGACGTTACCGGTTATGCCAATGCGGTTTTCAAAT
>JAYSRH010000139.1:0-12833 GCA_043721115.1 Fibrobacteria bacterium
TTCGGCGGGACCAAAGTCCCCAAGCGCACCTTTCTCGAAAATTTCCTCTTCCCCGCCCGCATGCATTTTTCCAAGGCCGGACGCTTGAGCGGCGGAGAGCAAAACCGTCTGCAACTGGCCATGGCATTGGTCGCCAATCCCGCCAACCTATTGATTCTGGACGAACCCACCAACGACTTGGACATCGCCACGCTCCAAGTTTTAGAGCGCGCCCTGTCCGATTTTCCCGGCTGCGCGATTGTAGTCAGCCACGATCGATTCTTTTTGGATCAAGTGGCCAACTCCATGCTGATTTTCAGCAAGAGCGGTAAAGTGCGTCAGCTGCAAGGCAATTACAGCGACTACCTGGACTCGGAAGCCGAAGACGAAAAAGCGGCGGCAGAGGCGGCGGCAGCGGCTAAAGTCATCGTGGAGCAAACCAAGAAACGACCAGGCCTGTCGCATCAGGAAAAAAAGGAATGGGAAACCATCGAAGCCAAAATTGCGGAAACGGAAAAAGCCGTGGAAGCTGCGGAAGCGGCACTGGCAGTGGCCTCCAGTGCGGGTAAATTTGTTGAGGTGCAGGAAGCGAATCGTCGCTATGAGGAATTGAAGAAGACGGTGGAGACTTTATTCGCACGCTGGGAATGGCTGGATGCCAAACAAAGCGGAAAAGTTTAGAGCGGTGAACCTAAAGCTGTTCCTTCTGGCCATGGTAGACGGCCTTTCCGGTGAGCTTGTCGATTTCCCCACGCAATCGGAATTCAAAACCATATTCCCCTTCACCTATTACTTCCGTAAAAGGTGCCGTGATTTCCCCCCCGCGCATCACGCTGCGAATAAACAAACTGCAATGGCCAAAAAAGGATATTTGCTCCTGAGCAGGGATGGTGGCTTTGGAGCGACGCGAGCGACGGAGGTTTTTTATTCCGGACTTGGTCTCGTAAAGACTCGCCTCCCTAACGGTCAACCATGCCATTATGGAAAGCCCCAATAAAAAGACGGCCAATAACCAAAGACCCGCCTGACCCTGTGCTGCACTGCTTCCAATATCCGACACGTACATGAGATAGCCCCCTTGTCTTTTAATTCTATCACTGGGCAAAAAAACTGCCTAGTCTTAAGTGGTTATCATTGTGCGAGTAAGAGTCGCACCAGGCCACGGCCTGGGATCGCAACGGCAAACCTACTTAATTTAAATTCGATTCTAGTTTTCTCAACATATTTAAAATCATTGACTTATGCGATTTATATTGGAATTTTATTATGCCGAAATTTTTCTGCTGGGTCAGTAAATTGTAAAGATGTCCAGCGCATTGGCGACAAAACTACCCGGCCCATGTCTTAGGTGAAAAAAAAGCGGTTGAAGATTTTCTGGAGTTTATTGTGAAAGTTTTGTGAGGTTTTTTTGTAAATTCATTGCGCCGCTAAAATCCATTCGGTCTCCGTTGACCATCGGCACAGGTCACCGTCGACCACCGGCATAGCCGGATCATCCCTTAGGAGTCGGAAATGAATACTTGGAAGAAAACATTGTCTATTTGCTTGTCGGGCATTGCCATGGCCGCCTGCGATAAAATTGATACCAAAGCCTCCCGTGACCTCAAGACCCAGAAAGACAAGGTCAGTTACGGCATTGGCTTGGACATTGGCAAGAGCTTTAAACAACAGTCCCTGGATTCCAAGGACATTGACCTCGACAAGTTGCGCATTGGCATTCAAGATGCTATGGGAGGGATAAAGCCTATGCTTACAGACTCGCAATTGTCCAGTACCATGATGGCCTTCCAGAAGGAAATGATGGCGCGTCAGGACTCCGTGAACCGTAAAAAGGGTGAAGCCAATGTCAAAGCTGGCCAAGACTTTATGGCCAAGAACGCCAAGGAACCTGGTGTTGTGACCTTGCCTGACGGACTGCAGTACAAAATCATCACCGCCGGTACCGGTAAAAAGCCTGATTCCTCTAGCACCGTTTCCGTGAACTACACGGGAACCTTGATCGACGGCACGGAATTCGACAGCTCAGTCAAACGTGGACAGCCGGTGACCTTCCCCGTAAACGGCGTGATCAAAGGCTGGACCGAAGCCTTGCAGCTTATGCCTGTGGGTTCAAAGTGGATGGTCTACATCCCCGCCGCCCTTGGCTATGGTGAACATGGAGCAGGCCAGAAAATTGGCCCCAATGCCGCTTTGATCTTCGAAGTGGAATTGCTTTCCATCGTGGAACCCGCAAAGCCCGAATCCAGCACTCCAGCCATGCCCGCGGGACATCCCGGTGCAGCCGCGCACAAAGCCGGTTCCAAGGCCGCTAAATAATCTGAACAACATTTGAAAGGAACGGTTTAATGGCCGATATAACCATAAAGCCATTCCGCAAAATATTGGTGGCGAACCGTGGGGAAATCGCCATCCGTATTTTTCGCGCGGCCACCGAAATGGGCATCCAGACGGTGGCCATCTATTCTCAAGAAGATCGCCTTAACCTCCATCGTTACAAAGCTGATGAAGCCTACCTGATAGGTGCCGGTAAAACTCCGGTTGGCGCGTACCTCGGCATTGAAGAAATCGTGCAACTGGCTTTGGATAAGCAGGTAGATGCCATCCATCCGGGTTATGGCTTTCTTTCGGAAAACGCCGATTTTGCGCGTGCCTGCCGTGCCGCCGGTATTGCCTTTATTGGCCCACCACCCGAAGTTTTAGACGCCATGGGAGACAAAGTGGCCGCCCGTGCTATTGCGGAGCTGGCTGGCGTACCTGTTATTCCCGGAACCCGAGAGGGCCTGGAAACGGAACAGGATGCGCTTCTTTTCGCCAAAGAATATGGCTATCCGCTCATCATTAAAGCCGCCATGGGCGGTGGTGGACGCGGCATGAGCATCGTACGCGACCGCGGGGAATTGATAAATGCCATCGCCAGGTCCAAGGCGGAAGCCGAATCGTCTTTCGGTAATCCCAAGGTTTTTATCGAACGATATCTGGATGGTCCCAAGCATATTGAAGTCCAAATTTTAGCCGATCAATACGGCAGCCGTGTACACCTTTTTGAACGCGATTGTTCCATTCAACGCCGACATCAAAAAGTGGTGGAGGTGGCACCGGCACTCAAGCTGTCGCTCAAGCAAAAGGATGCACTGTATGCCGATGCGCTGGCCATTGCCCGCCAGGTGGGCTATGTCAATGCAGGCACGGTGGAATTTCTGGTCGACAAGCAGGGCAAGCACTATTTCATTGAAGTTAATCCTCGCATTCAAGTTGAACATACGGTAACGGAAGTCATCACCGGTCGCGATATCGTACAATGTCAAATCCGTGTGGCCGAGGGCTATCCCCTCTCCCACCCTTTCATCCAAATCGAATCGCAAAAAAACATCAAGAAAAGCGGCTACTGCATTCAGCTGCGCCTCACTACAGAAGATCCGGCCAATAATTTTGCGCCCGATCATGGCAAAATCACCGCCTTCCGCGCAGGTGAAGGCTTTGGCATACGGCTCGATGCCGGATCCGGTTTCGATGGCGCTGTCATCACTCCGCATTACGACTCGCTGCTCATTAAGGTGTGCTCATGGGGACTTAGTTTTGATCAAGCTGCCAGTAAAGCCCTACGGGCTATCCGCGAATTCCGTATCCGCGGCGTCAAAACCAACATTCCCTTTTTGGAAAACGTGCTTAAGCATCCGGATTTCTTAAAAGGGGATTGCACTACCACTTTTATTGAAACCCATCCCGATCTTTTCAACTTCAAGCCCAAGCTGGACCGAGCCAACAAGGTTCTGAATTATTTATCCAATCTGGCTGTGAATGGATTTCCGGAAATCGATGCCAAGCTAAAACCGGGCCGCATTCAAATGCCGCAGGTTCCTGCTGTTCCCAAATCTGCTCCGCCCATTTCCCCCGCCTACGCGGTTTTCAAGGCCAAGGGGCCTAAGGGATTGGCCGACTGGACGCTCCAGCAGAAATCACTGCTGTTAACGGACACTACCTTCCGCGATGCCCACCAAAGTCTCATCGCAACACGCATGCGTAGCGACGATCTTTTCCGTATCTCCCATGCTACCGCACACTTGGCCGCTCCCATGTTTTCACAGGAGATGTGGGGTGGCGCCACCTTTGACGTGGCCTTGCGCTTTCTGCACGAGGATCCGTGGGAACGCTTACGAAGAATCCGCCGGCTCATGCCTGGCACCTTACTGCAGATGCTGCTACGCTCCGGCAATGCCGTAGGCTATACCAACTACCCGGACAATATCGTCAATCGGTTTATTGAAGCATCGGCCCAAAACGGCATCGACATTTTCCGGATTTTCGACTGTTTAAATTGGGTGGAAGGTTTAAAACCTTGTATTGATGCCGTAGGCAAAACCGGTAAAATCGTGGAAGCGGCCATTTGTTATTCCGGCGACATTACTGATGGAAAGCGCCTCAAATACACACTGGCCTATTATGTAAAACTTGCCAAGGAATTGGAAGCGGCCGGAACGCATATTCTCGCCATCAAGGATATGGCCGGATTGCTGAAACCGGATGCTGCGCGCATTCTGGTCACGGAGCTAAAGAATGCCGTTTCCGTTCCCATTCATCTTCACACGCACGACACCAGCGGAAATCAAGTGGCGGCCTTATTGGAGGCCTCCAAGGCCGGAGTGGACGTTGTCGATGCAGCTCTATCTTCTATGTCCGGCATAACTTCCCAGCCTTCCCTGAACGCTCTGGTATGCGCCCTGGACAGTACCGAACGGGAAACCGGGCTGAATGATGAAAGCTTGCAAAAACTGGCCGACTATTGGGAGCTGGCCCGCGAACCGTACGCACCTTTTGAATGCGGCCTCAAAGCCGGTAGCGCTGATGTTTATCGACATGAGATGCCGGGCGGACAATATTCCAATTTCCGGGCCCAGGCTATTTCCTTGGGTCTTGGGGAGCGGTGGGACGAAGTCAAAACCATGTACCGCACTGTCAATGACATGGCGGGTGATATCATCAAGGTTACCCCCTCGTCCAAGGCTGTCGGGGACATGGCCTTGTTCATGACGCAGAACAACTTGACACCGGACGATGTCCACTCCCGAGCCAAAGACCTGGCCTTTCCCGATTCCTTTGTGAGTATGATGAAAGGCATGATGGGGCAGCCCCCGGGCGGTTTTCCTCCGGAACTGCAAAAAGCGGTGCTGAACGGTGAAGAACCGATAACTTGTCGGCCTGGTGAATTATTAGAAAATTTTGACTTCGATGCGGCCCAAAGCAGCTTCAAGTCCAAATATGGCAAAGATCTTGATGCTGAAGATTTGCTCAGCTATGCCTTATACCCCAAAGTCTTTACGGAGTACTTCCTTTTCCACAATGCCTTTGGCGATGTCTCCATTTTAGACACTCCAACATTTTTCTACGGCGTAAAACTGGGCGATGAAAAAGCCATTACCATCCAAGAAGGCAAAACCCTCATCGTCAAACTATTGGCGATCAGCGAAATTCAACCAGATGGAATGCGGAATATCTTTTGGGAACTAAACGGTCGCCGTCGCAATACTGTGGTACTGGACCAGAATTCCGGGATAAAAATCGTAAAACGTCCGAAGGCTGATCCGGAAATTCCCGGCCAATTGCCGGCCCCCATGTCTGGAAAAGTTGTGGAACTTTCCGTCGGTTCCGGTGATATGGTTGAAGAAGGCCAAAAGCTTTTGACTACGGAAGCCATGAAAATGTTAAATGTGATCAAGTCCCCGTGTACGGGTATCGTTAAACGGGTACTTGTAGTGAAGGGCGACGATGTTGCGCCCGGTGACTTAATTTTTGAGATTGCGCCTACGGCTTAGGCTTAGGCTCCTAAACTTAGGTCCCTAAACTTAGGCTTATCGTTTAGTGGATTTCGGCGATGTCCCTGGAACGTCTGTCACAGTCGCGGATGGGCTGATATCACCTAGCACGTTGATGGCCTCACGCAAATAGAAATCGCGCGACAGTTGCTCTTTCCACTTTATGTCTTTTTCCTTTTCTAAGGAATCGGTCGACGGTTTGGCACTCGCCAAGCTCGTCACGTTCATGTTGGCGTTTTCTTTCTGCAACGCTTCGAATTTTTCCGTCTCCTTGCGGGCGGCGTCTTGCTCCTGAATGAACTTGTTTTTCTGCACGCTCACCCAAGCACGGTCGCGTTGTTTCTGCACCTTTTCCGTCAACTCTGCAAGTTGTCGTTCAAACGAATCGGATTTTAATCGAGCCTGGTCCTTTTTACGCAAAGCGCTCACATCGAATTTTTGTTTGTTCCATTTGGAATAGACCAAGGAAGGAACCGTGTCCCAGGGTAGTGGATATTCCAGATTCTTTTCGCCCACATCCATATTGCTGTATCCATCAGGAGTCATGATATCAGGAACGACACCTTTATACTGAGTGGTGCCGCCGTTGATTCGGTAAAATTTTTGAATCGTGAGCTTGAGGGATCCCATTGGCCGCATGGAGGCGAACGCCGGAGGCAAGTAGGCATCAAGGTCCATCATGGATTGCACTGTGCCTTTGCCAAAGGTAGTGTCTGTGCCAAAAATAACGGCTCGGCCATAATCCTGCAGTGCAGCGGCCAGGATTTCCGACGCAGACGCGCTGAAAGTGTTGACCATGATGACAAGTGGCCCATCATAAATGATGTCGTTGTCCTGATCATTGAGAACGGTGACATTGCCCTTTTGATCCTTGATCTGAACAACCGGACCCGCCTTGAAAAAAAGGCCGGCCATTTTGACGGCATCATCCAAGGCACCGCCTCCATTGTTCCGCAAGTCCAACACAATGCCTTCCACTTTTTCCGTCTTCAGCTTTTCCAACTCTTCGCGGATATCGGCGGACGCCGTGCGACCGCGGCTATTGTTGAAGTCATGGTAAAATGCGGGCAAGTTGATGTATCCGAATTTCCGCTTCCCAACAGTGGGCGACATAATCGCAGATTTAGCATAGGTTTCTTCCACCACTACGACATCGCGGAAAATGGGAATGACTTTGATTTGGCCGGAGGGTTTTTGAACTGTCAGGCGCACCTCGGTGCCCTTACGCCCCCGGATCATCCGCACGGCATCATTTACACTTGCCTCGACAAGATCCACCGGCTCGTCCGAGCCTTGGGCGACCTTTAAAATTTTATCCTCGGCCTTGAGCTCTTTCTCTCGCCACGACGCACTGCCGGGAACAATGCTGACCACTTTGATAAAACCATCCTCTTCGCGAAGGACCGCCCCAATGCCTTCCAAAGTGCCGGTCATGCTAAGGTCGAAATCTTCTTTGGCTTCAGGCTTGAAATACTCCGTATGCGGATCATAGGAGTTTCCCACCGTATTCAAATAAGATGAAATCCGATCGAGCCGGTCTTCCTTTAACATGCGCTCAAATAGACGTCTGGTACTGCGGGCCACGTATTTTTTAGCGTCCAATTCCTGTGCTTCCGTAGGCGGACTTTTCACCCCGGGCGATGATTTGGACTTCGTCTGGAGCTTTGCTTGCGGCTTACCCTTTTCAGGGGATTTTTCATCATCCTTGATTTTGACTTCCTTGACATCTTGTAAGTGCGTCAAGATTTGGTACTTCAACAAGCGTAACCAACGCTGGGCCAACTCTTCTTTACTTTTCGCGAAAGCTTGTTTCTCCGGATCAAGTGGCAAGGAATCGTCTGAATTTAAATCGATTTTTCCCTCAAGCAGGGTTGCGGTCATCGCTTGGGCATCTGCAATACGTCTGCGTAAAATAACCGTGGCCGCATCAAAAAAAGTACTGGTACCCATGTTCAATTCATTGTCGATATCGCTTTCAAAACGGCTTAAACTGTCGACGTCTTCTTGCAATAAGAATCGCTTTTGCGCATCCATTCTCTTAAGGTGCAGGGTAAAAACCTTTTTGGAAAAGGCGTCATCCAATCTGGGCGCATTGTAATGCCAGGAGCCCAGACTCTTGATCGCGATTTTAGTTAGGAACTCCTCCTTGGTGGGTTGGGCATGTGCCGCAAGTACAAGGAGAGCAAAAAGACATCCAAGGGATCGCAAGCTCCTGGTCACATTGGCCTTTCTGAAGTTTAGAATCCAGCATGGATTCAATTCGGTTTATTATAGCAATATCCTCCATTCATCGTACACACTTGAATGTTGTGGGCGGTCAACATTTTGGGGTTAATCCGACCGATTTCCCTTGCTTTCGTAACGGCCATGTAGGAGTTTTGCGAGCTATATTTCATTTCACCAATTTGGAGAGTGCAATGGCCGGACACGATCAGCGGATACTTAAATTTCTGGAACAAAATAGTGAAATGGCTCCTACCATAACGGACATGATGACGAAGCTGAGTATCAGTATTTCGGAAATCAGCGAATCCCTGAATACGCTTGAAACTGCAGGTCTCGTAACCAAGCGTTCCAATGCCCATGGCATTGAGTGCTGGTTCCCAAGCACCGTTCCCTTGGCTCCAAAAGTGACATCCGGTTTCCAAAATGCAAGCGCCAGCCAAAACCCATTACCGATATTCAATGCCGACGCCGCTCCGGGACAAGTGTACAGTCCTCGTGCCGTAGTACCGCCGACCACTCCTGTTCCTAAATCCGCGCCTGTTCCGGTACGGCACATTCAACCCCTTGAACACGCCGCCTCGCAAACCCAGACATTTAACGCCATTCCATCAACGAAATCCAGCATTAAAATGGCAAAGCAAAACTCCGAAGCCCAGCAAGGAGTGGGGCTGCTAACCTTTGCTCTTGGTCTTATTGCTACGGCCGGTTTTTCCACTTGGTTGGCTTTCCAACTTGCAACCAATGAAATTCACAAAGCCTCTCTGGCATTTGTGGATCAAAAAGGACTTAAGGCAACCACTGCATCGCTCCAAGATTTTCAGGTTAAAACCAAAATGCGTATTGCATCACTGGAAGAGCAGATAAAACAGCTGCGCGAGCAGCTGAACGCGTCACATGTTGCCGTTGAATCTCTAAAGGTGGCAAAGTCTGAAATCGCAGCGATGGAACCGCCTAAAAAGCTGGCGCAGTCCCCGCGCGCTTTGCCGAAACCAGAAAAACCGGAAAAGAAGCCAAGTGGGCATAAAGCCATGACCAAAAGTGAAGCTGCTGTTGTTAAGGCCAAGCCCGCTAAAAAAGTCCAGGTAGTCAATAAGCCAAAGCCATCTGATAAGCCTGCCAAACTGGAAAGTGCCCGTGCCTTGCCCCTAGACGAAAGTACCGCTTCTCCAGCTACATACAACGGACCTTCTGGAGAAGTACCCAAACCACCTGGAATAGGTGACCAAGATCTCCCTCCGCCACCTGGAGAATAATAGGCGGGCTTGGAGAAAATCACTCCTGCAGGCTAAGCGCTTGGAAGTCTTTGGCCAATTTTTCCACTTGCTGAATAAGATGTTCTTTCTGTTCAGGCGTTAGCATGCGGTACACCATGACAATCATCGTTTTCAAGCGCATATCGAATGCCTTTTGACCAGCCTGGTATTCTTTACTACGGGACTTTTCCGGATAGACATAGTAATCCTCCAGGAATCGGCGCAGTTTTTTGGAACCTACGCGTTTTCGCAACAATTCTGCTAAACGTTCGGTAGCACTTTCCCTGGCGTCCAACCACAAGTTGCCATTCCATGGCAAAGTTCGATTGAGCACCTTTATCTGGGACTTTTGCTCAGCTTGCAAACTCCCGGTCCAATCCTCAAGTTCGTCGATGATCTTAACATATCGATGTTCGAATCGTTCCTCACTGCTTCCGCTGAAGTCCTTGCGCAGCTTTTCATTCTTTTTCTTTTGTCGATCCACCCACATGTTAATTTGATTGGGAGTCAAAGAATCCAGTAAGGAGACAGCCTTGTCCATCATCGGCAAAAGCGTGCCCCGCAAGAGGATGTGATAGGCCGTAAAAGTCGAATCGATTTCCTGTGGCCTTAGTCCATCCTCAAGGCGGGCAGCCAGCTTAGTCAAAAATGTCGCATAGCTGGGCAGCATTTCCCGCCTGTGCCATTTGAAGTAAGCGGCTACATCCTCTTTGAAATGCGTGCGCTGGCTCTTATCCAGGTCAAAATTGTCTTCAACAGAATAGATTACCACCCAGTCCGCATATTCATATCCCATTCGCAGTTTGGTACAACCCACCACAAATAGCAGCGCGAGCCCAATGGATATGGCCCGTACGAAAGTTGATTTGCCGATGCGGTAGTTGGAAGTCAATGACAACCCCATCACCAAAATTTTGGAGTTAGAACCTTAAGTTGATGGCTTGGAACAGGAGGCGATCCCCATCAGAAGGGCTGCGCGTCCACCCAAATCGGGGCGGCAAAAGGTGCAGGCCAGTTTGTCCGCCAATGGTCCCTTCCCGCTTTCGGTCGTGGAACATGCGTGAGACATTGAAACCCAGGACACCGCCCAGGGATGGAACCGCTAGTAAGGGTATGAAGGGCACCATACCTATTTCATCATTTACACCCATCCAGGAGGCGAGCGCCAATGCCCCTGAAGTGGTTACGGCAGCGCCAAGTAAGGTTGGCCAGAATCCTCCGTCTTCTTCATCCGTCTGTCCCACAAAATAGGTGGTAAGTGCCGAGCCAAGTAGAATGCCGGCGGAACCTCCGTAAAATGCCCCAAAATAGTTGTCATAGCGAATACCGGTAAAGGTCAGCGTGCCTTTGTGCGCGGCGGAACTGTAGATCGCCGATTCAATTCCGCTACCGATATAAAAACTAAGAGCTCCGGCAACTATTGAACCCGCCATCCCAAACCCGTATTCCCTTAAAAGTAATGGCGGATCCCTGAAGATCCGGAAATCCTGGGGCTGACGAACGGGATCCTGTGCCACATTATCCGCCAATGCCACTGTACTGATTGTACTAGCTGCAGGCTTTTCAGCAACAGCGACGACGGTATCCACAACAGGCGTGGCTGCATCCAGGGTCGGCGCGGAGCTGGGCGTGGCCCCCCAACAGGTTACCGACAATACGCTAAAATAAACAACAAAGGCTTGACACGCTTTCCCCATGGTTCCTTCCCGGCTGTTACGCCCCGGATACGATATATTAAACTCAAACCCATAAATTACATGGATCAGGAACGGGCAAAGATAGTAAACAGTTTTTTTCGGCCTATTTTAGAACCAGTTGCACCATTTTAGAACGCTCTCGTAGCGAACTTGCGGGTGCCACAACCACAATGCTGGATAATTTACCAAAAACAGAACGCACCCTTGGTGAATTTTATCTTGGCACGGTGGTTGCAGTGATAATTCCATTATGGTACAAAAACAATTGACATGGCCTGCTGAACTGACCCTATCCCTCATCGGCGGAAAATGGAAAGGACTTATTCTCCATAGACTTCTGCAGGGGGAATCCAAACGATTTGGCGAATTGAAGCGGCTACTTCCCGGAATTTCCGCAAAAATGCTGACCAAACATCTAAAAGAGCTGGAACTCGAAGGCCTGATAACTCGTTGGGAAACCGTGGGAGAACACTCCCGCATATTGTACATGCCGACTTCACGTTGCCAATCCCTGCTGCCGATCCTGACAGCCATGCTCCAATGGGGCAAGGAACAGCTGGATATTTATGCAGCCAAACCGGAAATTCCTACTGAGGAATCAGAGGAGAAAATGAACTCTTCTCATACCTCTGCTCTTTAAGTGCTGCTACAAGGTCCTCCCTTTTCATTCCTTCCTTAATGCAAAGCGCCAAATAGAATTCCTGTTGGAGGGGGTCTTTGCATTTATCCAAAATGGTCACATGGCAATTCCAAGGAATACCACGCAGCTTAGGCAAAAGCGTAGCTCTCTCAAAATAATTTAAGTAGAAAGCCCGCATCATTTGTAAGTCGGTAGGTAAGAGGCCTTTAGCCCCGATGAATTCCAAACGTAACTTGGCTGAAACAGTTTCAATTACTTTGGGAACAGCAATTCCATGGAAGTGCATCATGGCCAAAATGTGGCCTACATCCCAGCACAGCGACACCCATTCTTCCGAATTGATGAAAGCCTTACCATCGCGTTGAGCTGCGCGTAGGTGAACGCGTATGGTATCGTGGAGCCATTGAATGGCGGTATCTTCAGCGGATTGCATGCCCTAATTTTCGTGAATCGTTATTGTAGGTACAAATGTAACTCAGTTTTGGGTCAATTTCTGACCTCGGTGCGATATTACTTCTTTTCCGCAGCCGATTCCAACAAGAATTGATTTTTTTTGTCGTTTCCCATGGCCTAAAATTCCTGTAATTGCCTTAAAAATTCATGCTCCTTCCTGCCGTTCACGGTGGCCGTCAACTGGCGTACCGTTTTACGAAAAAAAATGATTAATTCCTCGTGGACTATGGTAGACTCTAGGAACGATGTACCAGAAACGGGGGATCGAAAATGCTTACTGAACAAGTGCAAATGGGCTTATCTGTTTTCAGCGGGATGATTTTCTTCGTTTGGATCCTTCCGGGCCTAGTGTGTCGCCGAGGCAAATTCCCGGAAGATCGTCCAGCACTGAAATAAATGGATTTTGAAAAATGGCATTGGAATGCGCCATACGTACCAGTTTTGGAATACACTGCGATTCAGTAACCCAGTTATAACGACTCTCACCCGAAGTGCCTTAGCCCTGGCCCTGATTCTTGGGCCGCTATGGATTCCGATTAAACTTGCCCCCTTCTGGAATCACTTTCGTGAGACGGTCCGTTTTACGGTTGGCATTAAGCCGCAGCCAGGAATGGAATCAAGCGCCCGACCCAAATTAACTTTCTCCTGGGCTGGCGAATTCAACCAAGGGTTAGCTGCCGTTTCCAATCATGGGAAATTCGGGTATATCGACACCAGCGGCGCCCTAAAAATACCCCTTGAGTTTGAATTTGCCGGGGCCTTTGGCCAAAACCGG
>JAYSRH010000140.1:0-4628 GCA_043721115.1 Fibrobacteria bacterium
TGCCCTATACTGCGCCCACATTGGGTTGGACCGCTGGCCTGGCCGTTGCCATGCAAGGATTGGTGGGCCCCCTCGGTCAGGTGTATGGGATGAAGCGCTTTGGGGCGTCCGCGCCATTCAAAGTGTTGGATGAAAAATTCGGGTACACTGCCAGCCACGTGGTTGCGGAAGCGGAGCGCTACTTGGCGGAATATAAAGTCAATGTACGCCGCTTTGCAACGATTGGGAACTGAACTTGTTGCGGGCTGAATAGGCCCGCTGTTCCGCTCCTTCCGACTCAGTCGGCCCCCTGATTCATCGAATTCTAAAATTTTGTCAAAAAAAAACCCAGCCCCTTAAGGGTTGGGTTCTTCATTCTGTGTGTAAAGCCTCGAATCCGTCCTAGAAACTTACGTGCCTAGGACGAAGGACGGGAGTTTACCAGCGATTGCGCTGGCCACCGCCGCCGCCACCACCACCACCGCCGCCGCCGTAGCCGCCGCGGGAACCGCCGCCGCCACCACCGCGCGAGCCGCCGCCGTCACCGCCGCCGGGAGCGCGAGGACGAGCCTCGTTCACGGAGATCGGGCGACCTTGGATCTGAACGCCATTCATGCCTTCGATAGCCTTTTGGGCTTCGGCAGGATCGGCCATTTCGACGAAAGCGAATCCACGGGGATTGCCGGTCTCACGGTCCATGATGATTTTGGTGGATGTGACACGGCCAAACGACGAGAAAGCCTCGGTCAATTCGTCCTGAGTCACGCCGAAAGCGAGATTACCTACATAAATATTCATACGTCTCCTTGGATACGATTAATTGGGATAGAAATGGAACAAGGAATTATCGAGATCCTCGGAGACTTAGTTTGAGCGTTCGTCTGGGGGTAAGATAAAACCATCGGTCCTTGTTACAGAGCCCCCACGGATATCTTCGCAGATATGGTAGGCGGGCTACTGCTTGGCAAAAGTTAACCCATTTTTAACAGTCTTGCAAGGGAAAAACACATTTTGCTAGCCAAATTCGTATTTAGTGGGTCATCGCAGGCAGGATTTCGTCGAAAACAACCCTAAATATGGGAATTTCGGACTTTTGGCATTATTCCTGCCGATAAATGACCGACCCGGCATTTACAAATTCCTCAGCCTTGGCTTCCATCCCTTTTTCCAAAGCCGCTTTTTCATCCAGACCTTGCTTTTCCGCATAGGCTCTGACGTCATCCGTGATTTTCATGGAACAGAAATTGGGTCCGCACATGGAACAGAAATGTGCGAGCTTCGCACCTTCGGCCGGCAAGGTCTCATCGTGAAAACTGCGCGCCGTTTCCGGATCCAAAGACAAATTGAACTGGTCATGCCAGCGAAATTCAAAACGGGCCCGCGACAAGGCGTTGTCCCGGTACTGGGCGGCAGGATGTCCCTTGGCCAAATCAGCGGCATGTGCGGCCAACTTGTAGGTAATCACTCCTACCTTGACGTCTTCGCGATTTGGCAAACCCAAATGTTCCTTGGGTGTTACGTAGCATAACATGGCGCAACCAAACCAGCCGATCATGGCCGCACCAATTCCACTGGTGATATGGTCATAGCCGGGCGCGATGTCCGTAGTCAAAGGCCCCAGAGTGTAGAACGGCGCTTCATGACACCATTCAATTTGCTTTTTCATGTTCTCCTCGATCATATGCATGGGCACATGGCCGGGTCCCTCATTCATCACCTGCACGCCCATATCCCAGGCTATTTCCGTCAGCTCTCCCTGGGTTTTAAGCTCCGCGAATTGTGCCTCATCATTGGCATCGTATACTGAACCGGGCCGCAGTCCATCGCCGATAGAAAAGGAAACGTCGTATGACCGCATGATGTCACAAATATCCCGCCAATGGGTGTACAGGAAATTTTCCTTGTGATGGGCCAAGCACCATTTGGCCATGATACTGCCGCCGCGAGATACAATACCCGTCATGCGTTTGGCGGTCATGGGAACATAGCGCAGCAATACCCCGGCATGTACCGTAAAGTAGTCCACACCTTGTTCGGCTTGTTCAATCAATGTGTCCCGATAAATTTCCCAGGTCAAATCCTCTGCTTTGCCGTTCACCTTTTCTAAAGCCTGATAGATTGGTACGGTTCCGATGGGCACCGGCGAATTGCGTAAAATCCACTCGCGCGTCTCATGGATATTTTTCCCGGTGGAAAGATCCATCACGGTATCCGCGCCCCAACGAACGGACCAGACCATTTTTTCCACTTCTTCTTCAATGGAGGAAGCAATGGCTGAATTTCCAATATTGGAATTGATCTTCACTAAAAAGTTCCGCCCGATGATCATTGGCTCGAGTTCGGGATGATTGATATTGCATGGAATAATAGCCCGGCCCCGCGCCACTTCCGATCGCACAAATTCCGGAGTGATGATTTTTGGAATGGCCGCTCCGCGTGCATCCCCAGGGTGTTGGCGTTGCAAAGACTCTTCCCGCATCTCGGCCTGAAGATTTTCACGGATGGCGATGTATTCCATTTCCGGTGTGATAATGCCTTGCCGCGCATATTCAAATTGAGTGACAGCCTTTCCTGCCTTGCCCTTCAAAGGCTTGCGGGTTTGGGTAAACCGCAATGCGTCCAAAGCCGGATCCACCGCGCGCTGACGGCCATAATGCGAACTTTGATCGGACAGTTCTTCGACATCGCCCCGATCCAATATCCATTGACGCCGCAAGGGTGCCAATCCCAAGCGCACATCGATTTCCACAGCCGGGTCCGTGAAGGGACCCGATGTGTCATAGACGACCACGGGGGCATTGGGCCGATCCAAAGTCTTGTCGAAATGGGATCGAGTGTTATTGAGCGAAATCTCGCGCATCGCCACTTGAACACTGGGATGCAGAGTCCCGGCACGATGAATTTTCACCGAATTCGGAAACGGTTCCCGGGTTATGGATTGATTGGTTACACCCTGGTCGGGATTGTTGCTGTCCAAAACGGCTTTACGAATCATACTGTATACCTTCCTACGCCGGAATTACCCGGTTCAGGTTCTAGGGTCCCCGGCCTTCGTTGCGAAGGCTTCGACTTTCGCCTCAGGCGAAAGCTTCGGCTTCCGAAGCGGAAGACCGAATATTAGCTTCTAATAAGCTGGGTTCTCAGGCTCATGGCCTCCCCTGGTTCGGTTGGAAAGGTAATAAATTGAGGGTTCAATGATGGACAAGGATGGGCCCATTCAACCCCGTGGCTTGCAAATTCAGGGAAAAATATTCTAATTACTCAGCAAGTACGGTTTTCTGCGGGGCCTTAGCTCAGTTGGTAGAGCGTCTCGTTCGCAATGAGAAGGTCAGCGGTTCGATTCCGCTAGGCTCCACCAGAAAACACCTGCCTAAGGACTGAGTAATTACCTCATCAAGTGAAACGATTTCGAAAAAACTTGGTTAGCTCCTTTGGTCACAAAAACATAATCGCCGTTCGGAAGCGTGGAAGTTGAAATAGAGACATCCTGATCGGTGCGTTTCATTTCCGATGCCCTCCACAACCGACCATTTGTGCCGTATATGGATATCTGAAACGGCTGTCCCTGAAGGTGACTCGGCACAGCCGCATATAAAATATTGGACATAATCCGCAACCCAATTCCACTCTTTTCATTGGCGAATGTACGGAGATTTGTCGTTCCAATCCCAGGTGTAGTCATCACCATGCCATCGAGCGGAATAAAACCAAATGCATACTTATATCCGACCGCAACTAACTGGCTTCCCATCCAAGTCACGGAGGTAAAGTCAACCTTCAAGTGAACATTATTATTTGTCCAGCTGACACCATTGGATGAAGTCGCAACTCGGCCACTATCGCCCACAGCCACCAACTCACTACCGGTCCAAATTATGGAGCTGAAGCTTGCGAGTGTGCCGATGTTTTGAGGGGTCCAGCTTATCCCATCAGTCGAAGTGATCAGCTTTCCCGTGTCGCCCACAGCCACCAATTGTTTGCCCGTCCACACTGCGGAATTGAGGGTCCCATCAATGGCACCAGAATTTCTGGCAGTCCAATTGATACCATCGGGTGAGGTGAGCACTTCCGCGTTTTCACCGACGGCTACCACTTGGGATCCTGTCCAAGTAACCGCGTTGAGCTTAGATTCCGTTCCGGTATTGGTATTCGAGGTCCACACAATTCCATCCAGTGACGTGTAGGTGTACCCCTTTTCGCCCACCGCCACCAACTTATTGCCCGCCCAAGTGACGCACGTAAGTGAAAGTCCCGTTTTTTTACGCGTTGTCCACGTGATGCCATCGACGGAGGTAATCACTGTAGACTTTCCAATCGCAACCAATGAACTACCTGTCCATGTTACCGAAATGAGCCGCACATTCACTCCGGAGTTTTGATGGGTCCAGGTTATGCCATCCAGGGAAGTGATCACTGCGCCACTGTCACCGACCGATACCAATTGACTCCCAGTCCAGATAACCGAATAAAGGTACCCCCCGCCCCCATATGATCTAGGTGTCCAAACATCCTGGGCATGACTACTAGTGGAAAATCCGAATAGTAAAGCGCAGACTAAAAAAATATTTAGCTGTTTCATCGCGACCTCTTCTGCGGGATTGACGCTCAATCTGTTTCGCCAAATTTTGGCTGCTGAAAACTCTTCCAAG
>JAYSRH010000141.1:0-4597 GCA_043721115.1 Fibrobacteria bacterium
CCACCGATTTGGAAAGTAGGGACAAATCAGAAACATCCCTTCGACTTGATCAGCATTCCGCTGGCTTTGGATCCACAATTAACCCTCGACGATCTTAAAAAAACCCAGTCCGATGCGGATCTAGAAGGCGTGCGCTGGAGCAATTCTAGTTCCCAATATCTGCCCATCGACCCATCCGAAGTATTAAAGCCGGGCCAATCCTATTGGATTGCCTCACATAAGTTGTTTAATTCATTAAACCTTACAACCGCAAAAACATCCGCACACGGGCCAGACAAGTTTTCGATCAAGCTGGTTCACGGTTGGAACCAGGTCGCCAGTCCCTATCTGGAAAACCTTTATTGGCCCGTAACCAGAACAGTACTGGATCAATATTTGGCATCTCCCATCAAAGGACTTTGGGGCTATGATGCCAGTACCGCAAAATATCACGAAAGCGAAGTTCTGGAACCCTGGCGCGGCTATTTTGTTTACTGCTACCTGGATGAAAGCGTTGTAGAATTGTCAAACGAACCTTTCAAAGTAGATGCCCTAAGCAAGAGCAGTCCGGCCTCAGGGGAAATGCAATTGTCTTTGGGATGGGGTACGGCGCGGACCTTAAGGCTTGGCGCGGCACACTCCACCTCTGATGATTTAGGTTTTGAAGACGAACTGGAGCTGCCCCGGGGAATGTCCAAGTCCTACTTGCTTTCAATGCGGAAAGGAAAAGGTCTGGCTTCCGATTGGATACGGCTGCAGTCGGATGCGGTCATGGAATGGAAAGTGGCCATGGGCGGAAATGAGGATTCGCTTCCCCCGTTAAAGGTTCTAGACCAAACGCTTCCTGATGGGTTTGAAACTTGGGCGGTTTCCAAATCCCGTTCCATGAAATTTAATTTGACGGCAGGCCAATCGATTCCTTCTTCGGGTTTGCTCCATGATACTTTGTTCATTTATTCCGGTCCCAGAGCCTTGCTTGCTCGTATGCAGAGTTTGCAGAATGTACCCACTAGCGCCCCCGCTTTGGATATGGCGGTCTACGCGCAGCCGGGAGACTTTATGCTTCAATTGTCCCTTCCTGCCAGAAGCAAAATTTCGGCGACGGTATGGGGGCTGGACGGCACTCGCAAAGGCTCGTTGGTAATGGGTCCACTATCCGAAGGCACGTATCATTTTGCCTATGGTACGGACTTTCAAAGTCGGGTAAAAACCCTGATTCCGGGCATTTATTTCTTAACTGTGGAAATCCATGGGAAAGACCTAAATGGCCGGCTGTCAAGAAAAATTTTCCTGAACCACTAAGCCAGTTGGGGCAATTCGCCCCCAAAATAAATCCAGTTATCGCCCAACCTTTTACCTGCGCCTAATTCGGATAGGGTATAATTTTATCCGGGTTGTTAAACCGTTTTAAACCGCGTTCGTAAAGGTTTTCCTGAATATGGGTTTGCTTGGCTTTAGTCATTTTTGGTTTGGGATATTTTTTTTACTGAACATCTCCGTCGCAGGCGCCACAGATAGTATGTCTCAGGCCAAAATCTATCTGAAGGATTATCTCAAAGACACAAATGAAAAATATCCTTTTGCTTTATGGGAAAAGCAACTTTCCGATTGCCATGCTTTATTGGATAGGACGCGCTCCAAAGCGGACACAGCAGCCTTGAAATTTGATCCCCATGTTTTTTCCGCTCTCGAAATTCTTGGCAAGGAGGTGGACCAAATTGTTAAACACCGGGCCGATGTAAATATGTTGGTTCGACTATTGTACGCCTCGTCCCTGATATCCAAAATCGAGGGGAGATTTCTCCAAGCGGGAAACCCCTGGGATAGTGCATCCAAAACAACTTTTCAGCGCATGTTGTTGCAGTATGAAGCAGGAAGCCTCAAACCCAAAAGCGTATTTCTAGCTAATGCAGCAGCTCTGGATCGCGATTACCACACATTTCAGAACGGACTGCTATTCGCTTTTGCGCAAGATTTTCTCAGCCGTCGCGTTGAAGAACATTTGAGCAACTTCAATTTGGCCAAGATTGAAAAATTATACAGCGACTATTCCTTGCAATTGGAATACTGGATTAAGGAATTCTCAATCAGCGCCACACAGACACAGTTACAACTCCTGCTTCTAATTCACAACTTTGAGGAGAATAAAAGCTGGGTAAGAAAGGATCTGGAAAGCCTTGTGGAGCTGCTCAATACCGATATGCTTTTCAGCGACCTGTTGGAATATTGCGGTCAACGTCAGGTTGATCTGACTCTTGAAGTGGAAGAAAAAATCGAGGCCGTTCTGAAAGAGCGCAACGTAGCCACTTTAACACCCATCCGCGATCGAATTGTGAAGTGGAAAGCAATGGCAGACAGTCTACGTGAGCGCCTGTCCATGGCCCGAGACCAGGTTAAAAATGAAGAGCATCAAGCCTTGGCAAAAGCGGATCGGGAGCGCAAGGAACGAGAACAAATGGAAGCCCTCCAATTGAAACAGCAGCTGCTTGAACAAGAACAAACCGCTAAATTCAAAGAAACATTAAACGCATTGCGCACTTTTACATTTAAAACCGAAACATCCATTGAATTGGATGATGATTCTAAGAAAGCGTTAAGCAGCAAAGTCGGAGTACTTAAAACCAGTTATACGGGAACGGCTTCAAAGAAGCTCCCAATGGCCAAGGTAAAATTTTCCGATACGCTGGCATTTCTACTTGTACAGAAGTTCAAAATAGAAGACAAGCAAGTGGATTTTTCAAAGATGAGCTTGCAGGAACGCTCCAACCAAAGCGCCTACACCTATACCTCTCCTACCGGACGAACCAACCAAAGTGATCTTGAAAATTTCGTATCGGAAGTGGCCCTTTCCTCCTTCAGCAGTTCCTATACCTTTCTATCCTATCAATTGCCAAACCGCTGGGAGCTTGGCCATGCCGTAACATGGGTACCCGAAAGGAGCGGCCAAAAAGTAGTCCAGGACCGCGAGTTCAGCTACGTAGATTTAGTAGTGGATGCACACCGCAAACGTTCGGTTGGCGGCTCCACACATAGCCAAAATTCGGACAATCTGCCTGCCAACATGTTCGTCGTCTTTGACCCGCATGGAGCCATCATCCGGTTTCAGACCTTTGTAGATATCAAGCAAGTTTCCATTACACCAGCGGATATGGTAGGGGGAAAAGTCTATTTCAAATTTTTGAACTACTCGGCGGATAGGCATCACATATACCTAAATGGCATTGACGGAGAACTAAAGGTGGGTACACCTGCCGGCAAATCGTAATTAAAGCTGCTTGCGTGTAAACAAAAACACGCCCACTCCCAAAGCCATTGCCGTCCAGCCAAAGCCATTTGCCAAGGCTTGCCAAGTATCCTCCCTTATGAAGGCATCGGCAACCATACCCAACGAATAAGCATGGATGCCACCAAACTGGGGGAGTAAACCCAGAATGGGCACATGCGGGACACCCTCGCGCAAGGCACCACCATAATACCGCCACAAATTCCCGATATAAATAACCGGAAGCAGCAAAAGGGAAAGGAAGAAAATCACAAAGTTGCGTAGGAAATGTCGAAGCAAAAAGTACACGGTCACCAGGCAGGTCATACTGAGAGAGAGGGGAAGAATGAGTAGGAAAACGCGGAAAAGATTTACACCGGCCAGACGATACAGCTCTTCCCAGAAAAGGCTTAACCCCAATAGTGCATAGACGAGAGCTGGCACCAGTACCGAAGCCAATTTGGTGAAATAAAATGCTGGACGCCCGAAGTTACGCGCCAGAACGAGCAAATCGTTATTGCGAAGGTAGTGAATCCCCGTTCGATCCAAGCAAAGGGAAAGCGTCAAAAGAGTAGTGAGAAAAACGATGGTCGAATACCCCACAGCCAGAACATAATTGAGCCGCAGGTCCTGAGCCAGGAGTTGGCCATTGACGGAAAACTCACCAACAAAAATAAAGTGCACGGGAATGACAAGCAGTCCCAGGCTGGCCAAGGCCACCCAATGCAGCGGTCCTTTTAAAGTTGGAATGAGCTCAAACAGGAGCAAATACAGTTTTCGTTTTCGTCCGATTCCAGTCATTGTACCCGGTCCAGAAAATATTTTTCAAAGGCCCCGAAATCAGGAAACTCGGCCATTGGACTGACCCCGGCAACTTTTCCCTTGTGCAACACCAGCACAGTGTTGGCTACCTGCATCACTTCCGCCAAGCGATGGGTGGAAATAAGTAAGGTCGTGCCCTGGGCCTTGAGGGCATCCAGTTTTAAACGCAACATGGCGATGCCAACCGGGTCCAAGCCGCTATTGGGTTCATCGAGAATGAGCATGCGGCTGCAATCGAGCATGGCTATGGCCAGGGCCAATCTTTGCTTCATACCCTTGGAATAGGCGCGAATAGGTTTGGATGTCAGTTCCAGTCCGAAGCCTTCCAAGTACGCCTCCAATTCTGAACCGGCCATATTCTTATCCAATCCGGCAAGCCGGGAATGCAAGGAGATGAGATCTTTCGCGCAAGCACGTTCCGGAAAATCAACCGCTTCCTGGAGATAGCCGATACCACGGCGGGCGCCGGGCGATGTGGCGGGCTCGCCGAAGAGGGTTGCCGACCCCCGATTCCATGGGCGAAGCCGCAGAATC
>JAYSRH010000142.1:0-12673 GCA_043721115.1 Fibrobacteria bacterium
GCAAGCGCACGGGTTTGCGCTGCCCATAGGGGCTGTCTCCTTTGGCGATGCGCGCATTCAATTCCCGAATACGGTCGAACTCTTCAAAGAGAACGCCATTGGCAGAGATCTCAATCATGTGGACGTATTGATTGAATCCACCCTTATGGTATTCGGCAGAATTGCCGATGCACCATACCAGCCAGATTTCCTCCGCGCCTCTACGCACCGCTTCCCAAACATTGGCGTCCTTGATCCAAACGGAATCCATATACAACTGGCCGTGCTTTTCCACCGGCGGCAGAAAGATGGGCAGGGAGATGCCGGCGAGTAGGAAATCCATATCCATTTCCCGGTGGGATATTACCTCATTGGTTTTGCGGCTGAAATTGCAAATGTTAAAGGTACCTTCTATGGTACCTACGGACCGCAAGGCTGCAATGTCGATTCCGAGGTGAGGAAAAACCTTTTCCCGCAATCCGGATGCATCCCCCATGGCCATGAGATCCAGAGCCTTCAGGTACTGCAGGGGCGAAAGGAAACTGACGAAATCTTTAACGTTTAAACTCCGCCATCGCACGCACATCTCTTCCGAAGAAAGCCCTGAGAGCAACATGGCCAAATTGATGGTACCGCCTGAGGTTCCATCTACATGAAAAAATTGCAGCCCCGCTTCTTCCAAAGCCCGTAGGACTCCAGCCTGATAGGCTACGCGCATGCCTCCACCGGCCAACACCAAAGATCTCCTGGGTAAATCACTGTCACCGGCTTTGACAGCCAAAAAAGGAATCGCAGAGTCTGTGCGTGTCACCTGTGTCATGCCGATTTAATTTCCATTTTCAATCGGACAAACTGCCGAGCCAAAGCCAGGCGAACAAAAAACTGGAAATAAAGTCAAAGCCCGCAACCGCCAATGCCAAAGGCGCGAATAGATGGTGACATACACCTACACCCACGGCCACGGCTGCACCAAATTTCTGCAACGATGCCCAAAAAAGCGGCGTCGATTCCCATTGCAACAAACCTTGAAAAGCCAAGCCTCCGAAAAGCAACATGAACATCCCAACAATGGCAAAAAAATGCGACGTCGTAGGTCCAATTTCTCCGCCCACCACATGCAACACAAGCCGTGGGCAACCCATTTGCAAAGCGCCACTGGCTGCCGTGGCCACTGCGATGAACACGCCCAGCCAATAAAAAAATCCTTGCGGCTTCATGCTCCTGCCCCGACGCTTTCCGTCCGTTCCACCCGAAAAATGCGCAAGGCAAAGTAAAGCATCATTCCTAGCCATTGCACCGTCCACAGTCCCGCCCGGACCCGGTTCCAGAACATCCAATGAGAAAGCACATCCTTGAATTGCACGGCATCGGTGATGCCCGCCTTCATGAGTTTATTCAACGGGATGATAGATTGAATGGTAACCCAAGTTGGTGCAATGATGGCCAAAAGAACCAAGATGGCCAGCCACCTGTAAGCCGTTTTCCATTCATGCCAAATCCAAAACAGACTGCTCACCAACATGGCTTTGGTCATAGCCGTGAAAAAAACCGTGGCCGCGCTGAATTGCGGAACGATTTGCAGATAATAGTTGTCGGGAGTCAATTGATCCGCGATGGAAAAGGAAAAGAGGAGTAAGGACCAACCCGTGCCCAGATACATGGAACAGCATGCAAAAAGAAACGATCGATTCGTGTTTTTTAGAAAGGGATGGAAAAGGATTTTCATGATTCCGCCTCTGGTACTTTGGCCGATGGAGATGGCAACCACTCTTCTCCGCGACCTAAATTTATGACGCTTTCTAGTCCTTCCGGCGTTTGCTTGGGAGCCTCTGCGTAGGATAAAAACCAACTCTCAAAATGGTCGTCCAGTCTTCCGTGTGTTTCCGGAAAATAAGCGGCAAAAACCGGTTTGGGATCGATGTTGAGGGCTTTCAAAGCCTGCATCTTGGGGTGATTGCCAATATGTAGGCGTGCCGAATCCTTCTTGAAAAGATGCAGCCCGGCTTTGCCTTGAAAATAGATGTAGGATTTCATCAACATGCCGCGGAAGGCACAATAATTGGCCGAACCCGCATTTATCGGCATCCATATCGAAGAGGGCCGCTTCACATCGATTTTCATCATAAACTGTCCATCCAAATCGTATTGACTGGTAATCCAGTCCTTGCCTTCGATAAAATCGAGGCTGGCGCGATGCTTGGGCATGCCCCACACCCCTTTTCCACCTTTTACGGACACCTCGCTGCTCACTGGCAAATCATACACGAATTGTCCGGTGCCGAAGGTTTTCGCGAAAAGCCCCGGCAGTAGGCGGGGCGCGGGTTTGGAGCCATGTGTACAAGCGATGGCAATACTGTATTCCACATACTTGCCGATATCGGTAACCTTGTAGTTGACCACGGTAATCACCAGCAATCCACGGTTCCAAAGCTTGAAGGGATGCATTTCATTGCCCGGCATCAACGCCTTGGCCTTATCCGCATCTATAGAAAACGCCGCCATTAGCGCTGGAGTTTTTTCCGAATTGACCGGCAGAGTGAACGGGATTCCATCTACCAAGGCGTAGCGCCCGGCTTGTTCGAGCAAACGTTTTGGGACTGCCATTATAATCCTTTTTCCAATTCCGCCACCATCAGCGGAAAAATATCTCGGGCGGCATTTTCGCCCATGAACATATCCAAATGGCCGTAGCCGGGAATTTCATAATGCGCATGATCCTTGCGAGTGCGCTGAAAAAATTCATAACTCAATCGTTGGCTAGCTGGCAGAAAGCATCGATTGTCCCTGCCGCTGAAGAAGGCGATCCGGGCGTCCGTTTGCGGGGTCTGTTTGGTAAAATCGGCGGGTAGTTTTTTCCCAGATCCGCTTTCACCTTCAACGGATACCAGATGACCGGCGTTCACGCAGCGAGCCATCTGTTTAAAAAAACTCATCGGCACCTTGGCGAATTCATATTTGAGCCATTCGTGGGTTTCGTCATTCAGATTCTTATGGCTCCAAAGGGCCGGAAACCCAGTCCCATAAGCAAAACTCACCTGTTTGCAAACCGGGTTGTCGCATTCATGATGCGTCAATTCCACTACTGCCGTTAGAAAACGGGGCATGATGCCGGAGCGTTTCAGGCCCCACTGTGGATTCAAATGGTCGATAAAAACGGCCGCCGACGGCACGGCAAAATTAAGTTTGGCTTTGGATAACCACGGTACCACGGTATGCAAGGATACGGCATTGCTGACCACGGTTTTAACTTGAGGCAAAAGCCCCGCCATCAAGGCCATGGTAAAACTGGTGGAGCCCTGGCAATGGATGACAGCAGGGATAAACTCGGCGCCCGTGTTTTCCACCACTTTGCGTACCGCGACGGGATGATCGAACAAGGCTGCTTGATCCAGGGTCCAGCGATTGAAGGGAAGGTCGATGCTGGCGCGCCAGTTTTCCAGCCAAACATCATAGCCCCGTTCACACAGGTACCGCACGAAATTCATGCGCGTAGGTGCGGAGAATATTTGCGCACGGACGCCAGCACCATGCACCAAGAGCACCGGACCCCGAGAGGAGATGGCTGGGTCCCGCACTCGCAAGAGATTGCAAACCATGCCATCGCCGCTGGTAAATGGGACCGTTTCAATCGTAAATTGCGCAGGCAGATTGATAAGAGTATTCAGACCAAACTCCCCCGAGACGGACGCCAACCCTAAAAAATGGCCAAAATGGCAATTAGGGCAAAAATCTATAATTTGTCAAATCAAAATGAAGCCGATAGCGGTTCTTTTTCGCACTTGGAAATAGACTTCGAAAGCGTTCGACAGGTAACTCTAACTACCTATCCTTTCGGTATATTCGGAAGTAAAAATTTAAAATATGCGCTTGCTAAAGCCGCAATGAAAAGGGCATCCGCGTTATAGGAACCAAAGAGACTGTACTTAGTTAGAGCTTGACAGCGGCGCCCTGTGCGGCCAAAATGGATCCGGCTCTTGCAGCTGCAGACGTATCAACTACCGGGGTTCCATGGAGCCTGTACATGATATCTACGGAAACATCACCCTTGTAGAAATACATTTTTCCGGATTTTGTATACCAGAAAGCATCATTACCTATGCCTGCTACTACCTGCTCATTGGCCAGCGTATAACCGGCCTTCAATGCAGTAAAATAGGCAGGAACAGTTTGGGTAGCACCCAAATGGCCTTGCAGTCCAGCTGTGGTCATAACCGTCAAATCCAAACGGGTAGGAAGGAAAAATCCAGTGTCGACACTGCCTGAATAAACGCAATGGGTAATGTAGCCCGAAGACGTATCCAGCTTGGTTGTTAAAACCGGTTTTCCAAAAATGGCGGCCACTTCACTGGACGTCAGCAGGGAACAGGCATTAACCAAAGCGGGATGGCCATTGCTTCCTGCAGCAGGATCTGCGGTAGTTGCTTCGCAGGCCGAAAACATCCACACAGTCCCGCCAACAATAAATAGTTTCACCAGGTTCAAAAATGGATGTTGTTGCATAGGTTCCTCGCGAAGTGATTACCACTAAAGATACTCCGTAAATGAACCGCAAAGAAGATTCAATGTTCAACAAATTGGTGAATACTGATATTTTGAACTGAAGTCAAATCAAAATATTATGCTCGTAATCCATTCGGATGATTGGCCAATTTTGCATACTGGATTAAAGCACCAATTTCTAGCCGGTTGCATCACAAGTCTTTGGCCCAATGCCAGTCGAAATCACAGATGCCCTTACACCTTTCCATCCTGCGCTGGCAAGCTGGTTTCGCCGCGCTTTAGGTGAGCCAACCCCTGTGCAAATAGAGGCTTGGTCCGCCATACGCGCCGGAACGCATACCTTGATCGCCGCGCCCACCGGGTCGGGAAAAACTTTAGCCGCCTTTTTCACCATCCTCAACGATTTGATTTTGCTGGCATGGAACGACAATCTGCCCCGCGAAACTTCGGTACTGTACATCTCGCCGCTCAAGGCTTTGAGCAATGATATCGAAAAGAACCTCAACCAACCATTGAAAGACATTCAAGACGAGATTTTCAGCACCCACTTGAAAAAAATTGCCGTGAAAGTCGCTGTGCGCACGGGCGATACTCCTGCCTCCGAGCGGGCCGCCATGATCAAGTCCAATCCGCATATCCTCATTACCACACCCGAATCTCTTTTTCTCTTGCTCACCAGCCGCCGTGGCCGCGATATGCTCCGCCGAGTTAAAACCGTTATCGTGGACGAAATCCATGCCCTGGTGGGCGAAAAGCGTGGAGCGCATCTTGCTCTCTCGCTCGAACGGTTGCAGTCTTTGACAGGTCGCCCTTCTGAGGGACCGGAGGCGATGGTTCGCATCGGCCTGTCCGCTACCCAAAAGCCGATTGAAGAGGTGGCCCGTTTCCTTACCGGAATGGGTACCGAAGCAGGTGCCGTTGCGAAATCTACTTTGAGCCCGACAGTGGATGCCGTTCCTTTTCGTACCTGCGCGATAATCGATACAGGTCATCGGCGCAAACTCGATGTACAAATAAAAATTCCAACCTCACAGCTGACTGCGGTTATGTCCAATGAAGTGTGGGATGAAGTGTATTCCCGCATTGAAACGCTTATCTCCGAGCATACAACCACGCTGCTTTTTGTGAATACCCGGCGCTTGGCGGAACGAGTGGCCCATCGGCTCAGCCAGTCCTTGGGGGAGGATAAGGTCGCGGCCCATCACGGCAGTTTGTCAAAGGATCGCCGCTTCAGCGCCGAGCAGCGACTTAAATCCGGACAACTAAAAGTGTTGGTGGCCACAGCTTCCTTGGAGCTCGGCATTGACATCGGGTCCGTCGACCTGGTGATCCAAATCGCCAATCCCAAATCCATCTCGAGTCTTTTACAGCGCGTCGGCCGCTCGGGCCATGCGGTGGGCGGACTCCCCAAGGGTCGATTGTTTCCACTCACGCGTGATGAGCTGATCGAATCGGCTGCGTTAGTCGATGCATTGCGGCGTGGAGAACTCGATACATTGGTCATTCCCGCTCAGCCGTTGGACATTCTGGCCCAGCAAATCGTAGCAGAAACAGCCTCCCGAGAATGGCAAGGACAAGAGTTGTACGCACTCGTAATTAGAGCCTACCCCTACCGCAATCTCAAGCAGGAAGAATTTCAGGAAATCGTTTCCATGGTTGCGCAAGGCTTTACTACCCGTCGCGGCAGACGCGGCGCACACTTGCATCACGATGGCATCAACGACAGGCTTCGGGCCAGGCCTGGGGCACGTCTCACAGCTTTGACCAATGGTGGGGCCATTCCCGACACTTTTGAATATGAAGTCAAATTGGAACCGGGCAATGTGCTACTGGGTTCCGTCAACGAGGATTTTGCCATCGAAAGCATGGCTGGTGATATTTTCCAATTAGGCAATAATTCCTGGCAGATCCTGCGCATTGAAGGGGGTACCGTGCGTGTTTCTGATGCCCAAGGACAACCGCCCAGCATCCCCTTTTGGTTTGGTGAAGCGCCGGGCCGTACGGAAGCATTTTCCACCGCCGTCTCTCGTTTGCGAGAGCAAGTGTCCACTCTGCTAGGGGAAACGGCTATGTTACAGCAGCGCGTAGACGCGGAAGGGTCGGACGCAGGCGCGCCATGGAAGCGGGAGGCCCGTCATTGGCTTACAGACATACTAGGGTTGTCCGGCGAGGCGGCCGAACAGATTGTCGATTACTTAGCTGCGGCGAAACTGTCCTTGGGTGTGATGCCGACCCGGGAAACGCTTGTATTGGAACGCTTTTTCGACGAAGCCGGCGACATGCATATGATCCTGCACTCCCCATTTGGCAATCGGATCAATCGAGCTTGGGGATTGGCCCTTCGGAAGCGCTTCTGTCGCAAGTTCAATTTCGAATTGCAGGCTGCGGCAACGGAAGAGGGAATCATCCTTTCCCTTGGTGCCACGCATAGCTTTCCTTTGGAAGAAGTGTTCCAATATCTGCGATCGGGTTCAGTGCGTCACATTCTTATTCAGGCATTGCTTGACGCGCCCATGTTTGAAGTGCGTTGGCGATGGAACGCAACCCGGGCTCTAGCCCTGCAGCGCAATCGCAACGGTAAAAAGGTGCCCCCCCAACTTCAGCGCATGGCTGCGGAAGATCTGGTAGCCTTGGTTTTTCCCGATCAGAAAGCCTGCTTCGAAAATATCCAAGGTGAACGCGAGGTGCCCGATCATCCATTGGTCCGGCAAACTATTTCCGATTGCCTCCATGAAGCCATGAATATCGAAGGGTTGGAACAGGTACTGGCCGATATCGAAGCCGGTACACTGCAATTGGAAGCCCGGGACCTCAATGAGCCATCTCCCTTGTCCCAGGAAATCATCAATGCTCGGCCCTACGCTTTCCTCGACGATGCCCCCCTCGAAGAACGCCGCACCCGCGCCATTCAAAGTCGCCGCCATCTGGACCCCACCAAAGCAGGTGATTTGGGCCGCCTCGATCCACTGGCCATAGCCGCCGTGCGCGCCGAAGCTTGGCCCCAGGTCAATGGCCCCGATGACTTGCACGATGCTTTGATGCTAACCGGCTATCTAACGGACGCTGAAATTGAGCATGGCTCAAATTGGCGGCAGTATTTGGAAATCTTGATGGCCGACAATCGCACTGGCGCATTATTGGTGGCCAATGATGCCGCTCCGCCCCCTATTTGGGTGGCCTCAGAGCGGCTGGCACAGGCGCACGCAGCCTTTCCAAAAGCTGCAAATTTTTTCCAACCGATTCTACCAACGGGTGTCGGAATTTTGCCCAGCGGTACGGCAACTCCGGGAATCTGGTCGGAGGAAGAAGCTCTGGTGGAACTCATTCGAGGCCGCATGGAATCCCTGGGGCCCGTTATGCAATCTGATTTGGCCGAATCGCTGCGTGTCCCTGCAGGCCGGATCGAACAGGCTTTACTCGCCTTGGAGCAGGAAGGATTTATCCTGCGCGGCCGATTTAATACCAACGCTGTGGCGATCGAATGGTGCGAGCGTCGCTTGCTGGCTCGTATTCACAGATACACTTTGTCACGCCTGCGTAAAGAAATCGAACCGGTATCCACCACCGAGTACCAACGCTTTCTGTTCTCATGGCATGGGCTGGACACTGCGAATCCGGTGATGCCGCATGGTCCGGAAGCGGTGGAGGCCATACTCGCGCGTCTCGAAGGTTTTGAAGCACCCTGTGCAGCTTGGGAAAGCGAAATCCTACCTGCGCGTTTAGCCCACTATGAACCCGGTTGGCTGGATCTTCAAGGCTTATCCGGTAATTTTATCTGGGCGCGAGCAAGAGCGCGAGTTCGCGCGAGTATTCCCATCCACAATGCAGAAGGTCGAATGTCCGGGCCCATTAAAACTACTCCCATTGCCTTTTTGGGACGAGAGAATGTGCCCCTTTGGCTTTCGGAAACCATGCGAACGGAACATCGAGACATTCCGGGAATTGCTGGACGTATTCTGAAACATATTCAAGACCGGGGTGCGTGCTTTTGGAAGGATATCCTCTGGGATACTGGGTTGACGGCATCGGAAGCTCGAGATGGCATATCTGAGCTGGTCTCCTTGGGTTGGCTCACTTCGGATGGCTTTCGCGGACTGCGATCCCTATTGAAATCCGAAAAACTGGTTTCAGGGACACAGCAAAACAATCTCGATAAAGCGGGACGATGGTCGTTAATATCCTTGACCAGCAGAGCACCCGTCTCAGGCCTAGAACCTAATGGTTTGGAAACCTTTGCCCGTATACTGTTGAATCGATATGGGGTGGTTTTCCGTAAGCTTGCCGACCGGGAAAATTTGATGCCCCCTTGGTGGGATTTGGTTCGAACCTTGCGCACACTGGAGGCAAGAGGGGAAATTCGTGGTGGTCGATTTGTGGAAGGCCAAAATGGCGAGCAGTTTGCCTTGCCAGAAGCCTTGGCTTTGCTGCGTCAAGTTAGGAAAACACCAATGTCCGGGAAAACCATAGTTTTATCCGCAGCCGATCCGGCCAATCTACAAGGGATAATTTCTTCGATCGCTCGGATTCCCGGAACGCGAAAGAATCCCATTCTATTCCGGGATGGTGAACCCGTCGCAAATGTGATAAATTGAACAAATGGGGCTTTACTGAAGCCGAAAAAAAATAGTTGGGACTCTTTTAGGACACCGATATTGACTTTATCCGTACTTTTTGGAAAAATGGCATGGTATCTGAGCCGATCAACTACTAAATTTGAACACATACGGCATAGGTCATACCCGGACTAATGGCCGGAAGTTAATGTCTTAAGTGTTGAATTGAAAAGGAATTATTGTGACAAATACTGTAACCAGGTCAGACAGTTCCTCGAAACCCTTACGACCAGCCATAAAAATTCTGATCGTAGAAGACAACCCAAGCTTTAGAAAAATGGTGACAGCTGTATTCGAAAAGGAAGAGTTTACAGTGGTTGCGGCGGAAGACCCCAAAGACACGCTCAGCCTGGCCAAGACCCATCAACCAGACCTTATCCTAATGGATGTAGACTTGGGCGAAATCAACGGCATAGAACTTTGCCAAAAATTAAAAGATCAACCCTATACCACCTCGCTCCCCATCATCCTGCTTTCCGGTGCTCAAACGGACGAAGAATTTCAATTGCAAGGCTTTGAAGAGGGTGCCGATGACTACCTTCTGAAACCCATTTCCAATGAACTTTTGGTAGCCAAGGTGCGCGCGGTGTTGCGCCGGTACGCGTCCGCCGAGGAACTGGCTGATGTCCTCAAGGCAGAAGGCCTGGCCCTGGACGTTAAATCCAGAAAAGTTTTTGTTAAAGACCAGCCCGTCGCATTGACGCGTAAGGAATTCGATTTGCTCAATGCCCTACTGCGCGAACGCGGCCAGGTCATTTATACTACCCAGCTCTACCATACGGTGTGGGGCTATGGTGCTTCCGCACCCGTGGATTCCCATACCGTCAAAGTTCATGTGTCCTCACTTCGAAGCAAGTTGGGTCCGGATCTCGCCAAAAAGATCGTGAACGTTCCAGGCTTGGGTTATCGATTCGAAAATTGAGACCGTCATGCCATGACGACTCCCAGCCTTAGAGACCTCACAAAATTTTTGGAAATCCAGAGCGATCTGGAGCTAAAACTTTGGGAATACCTCGCCGCTCCTCGGGCTCTACCTGATATTCTAACGCGCCTTGTCCTGCTTTTTGAAGCATTATATCCAGAAATGGTAGGCTCCATTTTGCTTTTGGATAAGACAGGCAAGCACCTTAATCACGGCGCGGCCCCTAACCTTCCACCTGCGTACTGCCAGGCTATCGATGGTGTGGAAATAGGACCGCAGGTTGGGTCTTGCGGGACAGCGGCCTTTACCGGCCAGCCGACCCTTGTGGCGGACATAGCCCATGATCCACTCTGGCAAAACTTCAAAGTCTTGGCATTAGAGCACGGCCTACAGGCCTGCTGGTCCGTCCCGATAATCGATTTGAACCTGCGTCTCTGGGGGACATTCGCATTTTATTTTCCAACTCCCCGAGTTGCGCAGGCTGACGACATTGCCATGATGGATCGCTCGGCACGACTGGCCAGCTTGGTTATTGCACGGCAATCGGAAACCGTTAACATCATGGAAAGTGAGGAGCGGTACCGAGGCTTGGTACAGCTTTCCCCGGATGTCATTGCTGTTTCTTATGAAGGTAAACTTGAATTCATCAACCAGGCGGGAATCGATTTTTATGGAGCCAAATCAACTTCCGAGGTACTAGGGCGGCCTCTGCTCGATTTCTTTCACCAAGATTCTCACGCTGCGGTGATCGACAGAATTTTTCAGCTGCGAGCCGGGAAGGTTGTCCCTCCCCTTGAGTTAAAATTTTTGCGAAAGGACGGAAGCATTCTAGACGCGGAATCTAGGGCCATGCCATTCCCCTGGAAAGGCAAAGTAGCGGCCCTGGCCATTATTCGTGATATTTCCGAAAGAAAGCTAAGAGATGCAGCGCTTATTCATAGTGAGGAACGTTATAGAACCCTAGCAACCCTATCGCCCATTGGGCTTTTCCGGACAGATACCGATGGAAAAATCAACTATGTAAATGAACATCTCACGGGAATTCTAGGTCGCTCATCCACTGAATTGAAAAATAGCACTGTCGGTATTGGCTTGCATCCCAAAGACGCCGATTGGGTAAGGGCTGCCTGGAAAGAAGCGCATCATAAAGTTCAAGCCTTGAATGTGGAATTCCGTATTCAAAGGCCGGATGGCACCACACTTTGGTTGCTTGGTGTTTCGCATCCTGAATTCAACCCACAGGGTTCGCTTGTTGGCTTTTTAGGAACTGTGACAGATGTAACCGAAAGAAAGCATGCGGAAATTCTGCTTGCTTACCAAAAAGATACCTTGGGAATGGTAGCGGCTGGGGAACCACTCGAACACAGTCTGGATTTTCTGGTTCGTAATGTTGAGATGGCGAGCAGCGCATCACGGTGCAGTATTCTCTTGTACGATTTAGAAACCGGAAAACCGGTTTCAGTATTTGCGCCTAGCCTTTCTTTATTAGAAAGGAAATCGTTACATGAATTTTTGGTCGCAAATGGCCCCTTTTCTTTGCAAGGTTTTACACTTGAATCGCATCGCCCATTCTCCTGTCCAATTTTGGATTCCGATGGGAAGACTATTGGAGCCGTAACGAGGTTTCATTCCGAGATCGAATACGCTTCAAGTTTCGATAAAGTGCTTTTGGAAACTGCTGCCGGTTTGGCTAACCTGGCATTGGAAAAGTTCCAACAGGAAAAAATAAGTAAGAAAAATCTGGAACTGATTGAAGAAAACCGAAATATTCTGGAATCCAGCCGGATGAAAAGTGAATTTCTGGCAAACCTGTCACATGAGCTGCGAACCCCGCTTAATGTCATCATCGGCTTTTCACAATTGCTGATGGATGGAAATGCCGGAGCGCTGCACAACAAACAATCCGAATACTTGGGAGACATTCTTAATTCAGGAATGGATCTGCTCCGCATGATTACCGATGTCCTTGACCTGTCCAAAATCGAAGCGGGGAAATTGCAATTGGTTCCAGAAACCTTCCAAGTGGAAGCATCCATTCGTGAAGTTCACGAAATACTCCTTCCATTGACCATCGAGAAAGAAATCGAACTGCGCATTTCCGTGGACGAACTGGTAAAAAACGTCCGGATGGATACTAAAAAGTTCCGACAAATTTTATTCAATCTTATTTCCAATGCGCTTAAGTTTTCCAAACAAAATGGAAGCGTTCTCATCTCGGTACAACCCGCATTGCCAGGCGGGATCCACCTCCGTGTTGTCGATACTGGGATTGGCATTGCCGTTGATGATATTCCGAAATTATTTAACCAGTTTAAGCAACTCGATTCCGGAACATCGCGGCGCTATTCCGGTACCGGTTTAGGTTTGCTCATCGTCAAAAAACTTGTGGAACTCCAAGGTGGCAAGGTGTGGGTGGAAAGTGAGTTGGGCCAGGGCAGTACGTTTCACGTGATATTCCCAAGCGCTTTGGTGGATATCGAGGCCGATCCAATCCAATCGAGCCCGTAGATTTCAATCCAGTCGGATATCGGCGCGCACTTTGCGCAAATGTCCACCGCCAAAATCAAATTCCATCCGCCAAAGATAACGCGCAATAGGAACCGACTGGCCCAAATCGTCTCGTCCATCCCACGCAATATAGCCTTCCACCCCTCGATTC
>JAYSRH010000143.1:0-12665 GCA_043721115.1 Fibrobacteria bacterium
ACACCACCCGGAATCAGGATTGATATTGGGCTTAATCACTTGCAGGGTTGCGGTATCGAATTTCAGAACCGTTGCCCCATGATTTTCCAAATAAACAGAGTCGAATCTAGGCCACGGAACGCCATCTCGCATTTCAAAACTTGTAGCCGTGCCGCCATGCCAAACATAAACGGTGTCCTTGCTAAAACCCCAATCCCTGGCCTCAGCTAAGCCAACCACAAATCCAATAACTAGTAACAAAATAATCCGCTTCATATTCATTTACTCCTGCAAATAAGGGGGACCATCGGACTCCTTAAGGATAACCCTACGCTGGGTTTCCAGCTTGGGAGTTTTCTATCCGGAGCGAGAAAATGGATTCGACTTTTCTTCGAACATCTAATGCCTTGCTGACAAATTCATTCATCCAAAGGTTTTATATAACTCCAAATAATCTGTAATTACAGACGTCGATTTTCTAGAAATACTTCGTTTTGTAACGTGGACGCTAAAACATCAAGCCGATTACTGAAAGCGAGAAAAAAACTTGGGGAAAGACTGGAAGTTTTGATTCGAGAACAAGGGTATCGCAGTATGGAGAACTTCGCCTTGGCAAACGGCATCCATAAGGCTACCCTGCACCAGGTTCTTAGAGCCACGGCCGACCCCAGATTATCCACCCTTTTTCGCTTGGCGGAAGCCTTGGAGCTTCCTCTGGAAGATTTGATCAAGGGATTGGACTCTGTTACATAATCGCTTGACTCACTTTCGATTTTTTTACCCCTGGAGTCATTGCATTGGTCATTTCCTGCCCCTCCTCACTCCAATTGCCCCACCCATTAACCATTGAATTTACTGAAGTTTTTATCTCTTCCACAAGGAAAGCTGGGACGTTGAGACAAATCCTATATTTATCGCACCATGAAAATTCTGATAATCGGTTCTGGTGGCCGGGAACATGCGATTGGTTTGAAATTGTCTCAATCCCTGCAAAAGCCTTCCCTGGTTTTTGCCCCTGGTAATCCGGGCATGGAGCAACTGGGCCCTTGTTTTCCCGTTGGTGCGGAAGACTTAATTGGACTTTTGGCCCTTGCTCAAGATCAAAAAGTAGACCTGACCTTCGTAGGCCCAGAGCAGCCTTTGGTGGCAGGCATCGTGGATCTTTTTCAGACTAAAGGGCTGCGTATTTTTGGACCGAGTCAAGCGGCAGCGGCCTTGGAGGGGAGCAAAGCCTTTTCCAAGGACTTCATGCAGCGCCACGCCATTCCTACGGCACAGTATCAGACATTCAAAAGCTTGCAGCCTGCTCTCAGCCACCTTCGCGAGGTTGGCGCGCCTATTGTTATTAAGGCCAGCGGTTTGGCCGGAGGGAAAGGCGCAGTGGTGTGCATGACTCTATCTGAAGCGGAAGCGGCAGTGGAGTCGATGCTTGGTCCAAAGGCTGTTTTTGGATCGGCTGGATCGGAAATCGTTATCGAGGAGTTTATGGAAGGCGAGGAGGCTTCCGTCTTTGCCCTGACGGATGGAGAATCGTTTGTGGTATTGCCTTCCGCACAGGATCACAAGCGCATTGGTGATGGGGACGTAGGTCCCAATACGGGTGGTATGGGGGCTTATTCTCCCGCGCCTATCATGTCAGAGGAAATGCTCGAAAAGGTTTCCCGCACCATCATTGCGCCTACACTTCAAGGAATGCGGAGGGAAGGGATCCCTTACCGCGGTATTTTGTTTGTGGGTGTGATGGTCACGACGCAGGGCCCTAAGGTGGTCGAGTTCAATTGCAGGCTGGGTGATCCGGAAACTCAGGTGATATTGCCAATTTTGGAGGAGGACTTTCTCGAGCTTATCTTGGCTTCCCTCGACGGACGTTTGGGAAGCCTTGAGGTTCATGCGCCTAAGTCATGGGCTGCGGTTGTGGTCCTTGCAGCGGAAGGGTATCCAGGTGCTTATTCGACGGGCAGGCCGGTATTGGGGTTGCAGGGATTAAATGGACTCCCTCACACCCAGGCCATCCACGCGGGAACCAAATACCTGGACGGCAAGTTGGTCACGGCCGGGGGTCGAATTTTAGGCTTGGTCGGACAGGGTACAACCTTGGAAGCCGCCATCGGTGCCGCCTATTCGGGAATCGCACATGTCGAAATTCCTGGTATGCAATTCCGTAAGGATATTGGTAAAAAGGGACTGGCCAGATTGGTACCTTAAAGGCGATGTTCTCTTTTGCCTTCCGATTCCATCGTTACCCAGTTTGGCTACTGGGATTCTTAATGGCGCTCGGGACTCACGCCAAACCGCTCGGACCGGCTCCACTTCCCGCTCCTGTCCCAGCCCCTGTACTTGTCCCTGTACTTGTCCCTGCCCTTGTTCCCGCACCCCTTCGCATTCTCAGTCAGAAGGCTTTAAAAATACCGGAAAAACTGGTTTTCGATATTACTTGGGGGGGATGGGGTTTCCGCTGGATAAAGGCTGGGCAAGCCACCCTGGAACTTATACCCACCTCTGATTCCACCCAGTGGACGATCCAATCCCTAGCACGCTGCAATCACTTCTTCGAAACCTTTTATCCAGTTCGCGACACGGTCACATCCCTTATCGATGCACGCGGAATTTTTCCATTGCGCTTTGACAAGCGGCTCCATGAAGGCTCCTACCATGCCCACATTTCGGCAGTTTATGATCAAACCAACCATAAACTGCAAACCCAGGACACGATTTTAAGCATTGACCCCTTTACCCATGATGTGCTTTCTGCTTTTTATTTCATTCGAACGCAAAAAATAAAGGTGGGCGACAGTTTTGAATTGGCTGCGGTTTCTGGGAAAAAGAAGTATATCCTGAAGGTTTTGTGCCATGGTCGGGAAGAAATTGTGGTGCCGGCTGGCACATTCCATACGCTCATTGTTGAGCCCGTTCTCAAGGGTGATGGTATTTTCAAAGCCAATGGCAAATTGACAATTTGGGTCACTGACGATGAAAGGCATATACCGGTAAAGATGCAGAGCAAAATACCAGTCGGATCCATCAAGGCGGAGCTGGTGTCGAGATTTTGAATCACATTGAAAAATGAATAATCCTGACTAAAAATAAACCATATTATCCGGAATCGTGTTATATTCTGAGGGCACTTTCTGCCGTGAAGCTTTCAACCAAGGAGCCTTTGTGAACAACTCACAACTCGATGATATGCAAGACGATAAGAATAACCAAAACCCAACCCTCACTCCTTCGCAGGATACGGATGACAATGAGTTCGGCGATGAAGGTGTGGAAGCCTCGACGCCGCAAGCTTCAGAAAAAGACGAGGATGATTTGTGGGATTTGGATGATGAGTCGGAACAGAGCCAGACCTCAGCTCCTACTGCAAGTGTGAAACCGAGTAAAGCCAAAGCTAAGGCACCCGCTCCGAAAAAGGCTGCTGCCAAATCGAAAGCTGCAAGTGCCCCCAAAAAAGCGGCAGTGAAAGCCAAGCCCGTTGCCACCAAGAAGACGGCTGCCAAAGCCAAGAAGAAATCCGGTAAAGCGGTAGCACCTAAAAAGAAGGTGGCGCCAAAAGCCAAGGCAAAAGTCAAAGCGAAAGCCAAGGCAAAACCCAAGACTAAAGTCAAAGCCAAAACCAAAAGTGCCAAGAAACCAATCGCTAAGGCTAAAAAAGCCAAAGCTAAGAAATCGAAAAACAAAAAGAAGTAACTTAGTCGTTACCTAGTAATTGTGTGCTGCCCCTTTGGCCATTGGCCGGAGGGGCAGTTTTATTTTTGGGAATTTATTTTTTGGAATTATGCGCCGGTGAAATCAGTGAAACTGATTTTTAGTGAAAAAGCCGGAAGCGCAGGGTCTTGGGGCCAGGACTTAGGAAAATAATCGTGTCCACGGCTGGAAAATTGCGATGGGTAACTTGCAGCTTGTGTTTTCCCGTCGCCAATTCCTTGTCTTTAACCGGTGTGGTTCCGACAAATCGGCCGTCAACGATGACTTCGGCAAAGGGTGGAGCGGAGGTGATCGTTAAACTGGCCTTGAGGGCAACGGGTTTTTCAACTGCCGGCTTATCCGTCGCATTTTTTTCGGCCGGGGATTTTTCGCCTGGGGTTTTTAGAAAGTTTGTCTCTGGGCTTTCCGAAGTATTGTTTGCAGCAGCCACCGGTTCTACGTGACGTACGACGGGTTTGGTTGCAACGGGAGTAACTTGCTTAACTTGGATAGGCCTAGTTTCCTCCGGCGGCAAATTGGAACCAGAAACAATGACTTCTGCAATGCCGGTTTTGGTCGGGTCTTCTAAGGAAATAACTTTAATCCTAGTCTGCCCGGTTTTCTGACCCCAGACTTCCCCATCCTGAACGGAAGCAATGGACGGATCTTCACTCTCCCAGCGCACCCCCGGGGCGGCATTGGAAGGCAGGACGGCCACCATGAACTTGCGTTTTTGACCGGATTGCAATTCCATCGACCCAGGTTGCAACGCTACGGACACGACTCGATTGCTGGTTTCAGCAGTCGAATTCACGGAAGTGGTATTTCCCGCAGTTGAGGTTACATGTTCACCGCCGCTGCGAAGCACCAAAACCAAAGCAGTGACAAGTAGCGCAACAGCAGCCAAACCTGTACCCACCCAAATACCAATGGATTTGGTCTTCGACCCGCCGAAATGAGAACCGCTGCGCCCTCCTCCTGAGCTCCCGTTGAAATCCATATCATCGGACTGTTGTGGCTGCCGGGATCCTGAACGGTTTCCAGAACCTGGCATATCCCGTGAAGCATTCGGCTTTACGCCTGTCCCAACCTTGGGCTTCTCCACCTTCATGCCGGCCTTAAGGGGAACCTTGGCTGCGCGCGGAGAGGTTTCGTCTGGTCCCGGGGCCGGAGTGAGATCGATCACTGTTTGGTTGCCCATTTTGCCAACCTTGTCCAGATAGTCTCTGGTGGTCTCGGCAGGATCCATCACGCCTTTTTGATTCAGGTATGCTCGAAGTTGTAAAGAAAGCCAGCGGGACCCGCCACCCCGGCTTTCCGGGTTCTTTTGCAGCAGGGTTTCCACCAGATTTTCCAGGATCGGATCCACATCCGGAACAATCGTAGCCAAAGAGGCATGAGGCAGGTCACAGATATTGCGCATGATGGTGGGAATATTGGGACCGGTGAATGGTTTTCGGCCCGACAAGCAATAATAAAAGCAGGCCCCCAAAGAAAACATGTCGGTTTGATGCGTGGGCTTTTTACCGTCGATTTGCTCCGGCGACATGAAATTGGGTGAACCGAGAATGCTGCCGGTTTGGGTCAAATTTTGTTCGCTGATATGGGCAATTCCAAAATCCGCGATTTTAAGTTTGCCATCCCCCATGAACATGATGTTTTCAGGTTTGATATCCCGATGGACGACATTAAATTTTTCAGCGGTTTGGAGGCCTTCGGCAGCCTGGAAAATGACGGCTGCGGCGACTTCCGGTTCCATGGGTTGCCCACCCAACAGATTCAGAATAAACTGCAAATTTGGACCATCGATATATTCCATCACCAAATACTGAATGTCCCCTTCGACACCATAGTCGAAAATTTCCACGATATTGGGATTTCTAAGTCCAGCTGCCGTTTTAGCTTCGACCGTAAACCTGTCGAGTAGATTGGCATTGGTGGAAAGATGGGAGTGGATGACCTTGACGGCCACCATGCGATTCAGAGCTGGATCTTCGGCCAGATAAACGGTGGCCATGGCACCTTGACCCAGTTTGGTTAGGGCATTGTACCTACCAAATTTAAGTTGGGCGGTGCTCTTTCCCGGTTTTGACATTATCAGCGCCTTTGCGGGTAACCGATTAAGGTGTGATCGATTAAAGTATAACCCTCTGCCACAAAATTGAGGCGGGTTGCAAATCGGACTTTTCCTGACAGAATTTAAAAAATTTGCGTGGTTTACGGGGCCTGCGCCTACCGGAAGAACCGGGTTTTTTTAACTTTTGGGGCCTGCCTGCGGTGAAACATATCATCGCAGAAACCCTGTCCGGAGATCCGCATGATTGCCAATTCCGTCCGTTCCATCCTGGAAAAACTGAACAAGTATAACCGCAGCATGCTCGAAGGCGCTGTAGGTTCCTGCGTCACGCGATCTCATTATGAGGTTACGGCCAGCCATATTCTCACCCAGGCCTTGGAAGAAGGCAAAGGCGATCTGCCCTATATCCTCGCTTATTTTAAAGTCAGCGGCGCACTTTTTAAAAATGCGTTGGTACAGGATCTAAAGGAACTGCGAACAGGCAATACCGGCAAGCCGGTTTTTTCACCCACCTTTATGACGATGTTGGAATCCGCTTGGGCGGAAGCCTCTCTCAATCTCGGCCAAAGTGAAATCCGCACAGCAGCCATTCTCCTAGCCCTAAGGCGCGCACCCGGATCCGTATCTCCAGGACTCGCCGATCAATTGGCCATGATCAATCCAGAAACGTTGCTCGCCAAGTTCGCTGAAATCACCGCCCATTCCAAAGAATCGGAAGACGCTCCGCAAGGTTCAGACCGTAACGCAGATGGTACTACAGCCGAAGGCTCGTCCTTATCTCGTTTCACCGTTGACTTTACGGAAATGGCACGCAAGGGGAAAATCGATCCCATCTTCGGCCGTGACAATGAAATCCGCATGATCATCGATATTTTATCCCGCCGCCGCAAAAACAATCCAATCATGGTCGGTGAAGCCGGCGTTGGAAAAACCGCCGTGATCGAAGGATTGGCTCTACGCATTGCCCAAGGTCAAGTGCCTGACATCTTAAAGAATGTGGAAATCCGCATGTTGGACATGGGGCTTTTGGCCGCGGGTGCGGGCGTACGCGGCGAATTTGAAAACCGGTTGAAAGGTGTGATCAAGGAAGTTAAAGCGTCTACCACGCCAGTCATCCTCTTTATCGATGAAACACATACCATCATTGGGGCAGGTGGAGAAGCCGGCCAAAACGACGCTGCCAATCTGCTCAAGCCGGAAATGGCTCGCGGTGAACTCAAAATCATGGGCGCCACAACCATCACTGAATTCCGGAAGTATTTCGAAAAAGATCCTGCCATGGCACGCCGCTTCCAAATGGTGCGCATCGAAGAACCGGATCCCGCAACGGCAGCCATCATGCTTCGCGGCCTACGCACGAATTATGAGAAATTCCATGGCGTTAAAATCACTTATGACGGTGTCAAAGCAGCTTGCGACCTCTCACATAAATTCATCGCTGGTAGGCAGTTGCCGGATAAGGCCGTGGATCTGCTCGACACCGCGGCTGCCCGGGTGAAAATGGGTTTGTCGGCCAAACCACCTGTGCTCATCAATCTGGAACAAGCCATCGAGAATATGAAAATCGAAATCATCGCGCTGGAAAAGGACGATGCCTCCGGAATCTTGACCGATCGGGAAATTCTTGGCAACACCAAGGCCCGGCTGGAACGCGCTGTCGCTGAAACCGCCGAAGTCGAAACCCGCTGGTCCACGGAACTAGGAATGGTCAAGGATATCATCGCCATTCAGGATAAGCTGGTAGCGAACAAGCCTGGCGCCACTGCCGACAAGGATTCCAAGGCTGCCAAAGGCGCTGCCAAAGAGATCAAAGAAGCGCCCGTTCCGCTTACTGCAGAGGAAGAAACCGCCCTGCGCTTGGACATGGAAGGCAAGTGGAAGGCACTGGAAGAATTCCAAGGCGAAAACGCCACCGTGCATGCCCATGTGGGTCCGGAGGTGATTGCACAGATTATCGGTGAATGGACCGGCATCCCAGCTGGTAACATGCTAAAAAATGAAGCCCAGTCCTTAATAGAACTGGAACGCACCATCATCGAACGCGTGGTGGGGCAGGATGCTGGTGTCGAGGAAATCTCCTCTACCTTGCGAAGCGCCAAACTTGGACTCAGCAATCCTGAAGCACCTATGGGCGTCTTTTTGATTACCGGCCCCTCAGGTGTAGGCAAAACGGAAGTGGCTCGCGTTATCTCCGACATTTTGTTCGGCGGTGAAAAGTTTGTGGTCACCATCAATATGAGCGAATACCAGGACAGCATGTCCATCACCCAACTTAAAGGGGCCAGTGCCGGGTATGTGGGCTATGGAGACGGCGGCGTGCTAACCGAAGGAGTGCGGAAACGACCCTATACTGTGGTTATTCTTGACGAGGTTGAGAAAGCCCATAAGGATGTTCTTAACATGTTCTACCAGGTATTCGACAAGGGCATGCTGCGCGATGGTGAAGGCCGGGACATCAGCTTCCGGAATACCGTCATCATCATGACCAGTAATTTAGGTCTGGATACCATCACACGCGTCCATGCGGAAGGCAGTGCCAACTCGCTTGACGAATATCGTCAGGCTATTTTGCAAGAATTGACCGATCACTTTGCCCCGGCGCTGTTGGCCAGGTGTAAGGTGGTTCCGTTCTTGCCACTTGACTCGGAAGTTCTCAAACGCATCGTCTTCATGAAGCTCATGAAACTAGGCAAGCGCCTGATGGAGAGGCATAAACTGGCTTTTGCTGTGGCACCGGAGGTCGTCCGAGATATTGTCATGCTATGTACCACGTCCCAAAGCGGTGCGCGTAATATCGACACCATCATCGACCAGAAATTGATGCCTGAGATTTCCAAAAATCTGCTCTATCATATGGCTGAAAGCAAAATTTTCACGCATCTATTCCTGTCTGTAAATGATTCTGGGGAATTCGCCTGCTCCTTTTCCGTCGGTGATTTCCAGCTTCCTGAAAATCAAGTGCCCTTGGCGGAAAAAGACACTGAAGCAGATGGCGGCGTGGTATCGGAAGAGGAAGCAGCCTTGGTGGCGGAAGGTGAAGAGACGACGATTATCGGCAAACCGGAATAATATTTTCCGGGTTGCCTAGCCCTTAAAGCCGTATTTTGCGCGATTCCTGTCGATGAGAATCATGGCGATGATTTTAGGTACGTATTCGTTGGTCTCTGTTTGCATGAATCCCATGCGGTACAAATACCAGAAATCGCGATCATGGACAGGATCTTCGATTTGGCGCAGGACACGGCGCATTTTATTTCCCCCGGCGTTGTAAGCTGCCATAGTCAAAGCCGCATCCCCGAACTCGGAATAGAGTAGGTGCAAATATTTGGCGGCGGCTCGCGTCGACAATTGAGTCCGCGTTCGCTCGTCTTCATCTGGGGGCAAAATCTTCCAGTCCTCGGGGACAACAAGATTGTACTCCCGGGCTGTTTCCGGAACCATTTGCCATAATCCCCTGGCATCGTTTCCGCTTTGAGCGGCCGAATCCAATAGGCTTTCCTGCATTGCGATGTAAAAAAAGTCCCCGGGAACTTTCATTCGTTTCAATTCCTGACGAATAAGAGTTTCATATTTCGATTTACGGGCGAATCCAGTGACAAGAGTGGCTCGATTGGCCGGCAAACAGAAATAGTCTATTTGATCCTGAACACTTTTTATAAATGTTTCCGGAATAATAAATCCTTTTTTTCCCATCTCTTCCAAAATTTGATGGACATCATTTCCAAGTGCCAAACTATAGGTTGGCGCACGGTCCGGAATTCTCAATTTTTCTCGAATCTGGAGCAATTGATGTTCGGCTGAAAGCAATTGGTCGACGAGTTTAATTTTTTCTGCCAGAACTTCGGCGCCAGGACCCGATACGGCATTCAAGCCAAATTCCAAGGCGTGGATTTGGCTTACCAAATCGCCCTGCTTTTTTATTCTCGCACGGTATTTCAAATTTTGAAAACCTAAAACTAAAACAGCCAGTAAAAAGAGGCAGCCAATTCCACCGCCAATCCAGAAAATTCGTTTGCGCGAATTAGCGAATTTATTACCAAGGTCACCCAGCCAATCCGCCACTCTTTCGGGTAGAACACCTCCTTGTAGCAGCCTCGATAGCCGCTGCGGGTCCTTTAATAAAGCCTGCATTACATCTTGCGGACTATTTGATTTTCTCAACCGTCTAGCCATTTCCATAATCAAACTTTTACTGCCTCTGACAGGACTATCAGAAAACATGCCAACATGGGCGACCGCCATGGTTGTCGTGGCGCGCCCACGAAGTACAAGCGTATCGCTTTCGTCACTGACCAGTTCGGTAACGTCCATGACATTCACCCGCATGGCCGGTCCCGCCGGCCCTAGGCTGATAATCTCTCCGCCTAAAAGTTCTCGTTCCGCTGTGCGGGTCTTACCCACAAAAGTACCATTCGTGCTGTCCAAGTCCTTGAGCCATAGGACCTGGGCCTTTAAGACAACTAAGGCATGCCTACCGGAAACGATGCCGCTGTTTTCACCCGTAAAGGCTAAGTCATTGCCGTGGCTACGGCCTAAGGTAAGCGAAGAGACAACCTCCACCTTTTTGCCTTGAGCTGAGCCATCCAACATTTCCAGGAAAAATCGTTTCAAGATTCCTCCGATCCGGTCTTCTATCTTAACGCCATCCCGAAGCTAAAACAATCGCGGGAAATATGCCAATAAGCATGCCAATGGGAAAGGCATTATTAATCAAATTAAGCTGGGAAGCCCATAAGACCCAAGCAGAAAAAACTAAACGGTGGTGGATATTATTCGTTCGGTTTAAAAACAGGTTCCCGATTTGTGTCCGGCACGGCGGGGCCCATTAAAATTTTTGATAAAGTTTGCGCCGAAATTCCTGGACTGTACGGCACTTTTAGCGATGCTGGAATCGCAGGCAGCCCCAATCGCCCATGATTTGCGGAGGCCATTGGAAAGCCTTCTGGTCGTCCACGTTGTTCAAGTGGCAGCTGGAGCAATGGCATCAAGCTTGGACGCAGCATTTTAAGAAGCTGTACGGGTAGCGAACTCGTAAAACCATATTCCTTGGCCACATCTCCATGCACATGAGCTGTCAAGGTTCCAAAATATCGGTCTCCCAGAAAAAAAACGAAAGTGGCTGTACGATTTACCACGCGGGACTCCAATACCTGTCCGCTTTTACTTACGGTTTCAAAGCGTTGATCCCCAGTTCCCGTCTTTCCTCCCAACGGAATATAAGCGTCATTTGATAATGGAAAAGCTTTGAATCCCCTAACGGCCGTACCTTTTTCAACAATATCCAGAAGGGCGGCTTTTACGGTTCGACAGATTTCCGGAGAAAGCATTCGCCTGTAGGAGGTGTCCCTGCGAGCGAAATTGGTTTCATAGGGCGTGCCATTGGCAAAGCGCATACGGTCGATTAGGACAGAAGGATATTTTACGCCATCATTGAGTACTATGCCCACCAATTCTGCCAAGGCATTGGGTCTATCCGCAGAACTTCCGATAGCGGTGGCAAAGGACGGGACTAGCGAACCGAAAGGGTAACCCAGGCGTTGCCATGCCTTGTGGATATCCAGAAAAGCCTCCATCTCCATGATGCCGCGAATGCGGGAGTCCTGGGCGGACTTGTGCCGGGTTCTAAAAAGCCACTGATAGGTTTCATGGGTTTGGATTAGACTGGCCGCTTTAACCTCGGTCCAAGTTGCGGACGGATGAACTCGCAAAAATCCGACCAACCACAATTCAAGCGGATGCACACCGGCCACATAACCTAAATCCGCCAGGCCAAGATTCTCTTTGAAATAATGGGCATGCAAAAGATCGAGCTGCTTTCCGGGATAAAGCGAATCTCCGAGTTGATCCCGCATAAAGGTGCGAAATCGAACCGTATCCGCTTGGGGTTCAAGAGTCAGGAAAGCCGTAGCTATCCTACGCGGCGCAGGTCGAAAGCTGTGGAAAAAAGTTTCCGTAATTTTCTCGGAATCCAAACCACGGTATTTCCGGTAAAATCGACCAAGGAACAATTGACCTTCCTGTTCGGCGAATTTTTCCAGATAGGCTTGCCGCTGTGGCGAGGAGGTGGAATCGATCAGCATAGCTCGGGATATAGGGGCCTGGCCGATATAATAGTTTACGATGTCACGCATAAGTCGAATGAACACCAGATTAACGGAACGGCGGAACGCTTGTTTGATGGTTTGTACGCCCCCTTCATCAGATTCGAAATTCACAAAGGAATGCATGCCGCCACCGGTAAAAAAGTGCTCTGAAGTACTGCCGGAATAATTCCTATTCATGGCAGCATCCAACATAGCGGATAATGAGGCGTCCTTGGCAGTTGCAAGATAACCAGCTGCCCACCGGGTAAGCGCATCGGGCCCATGGACTTCCAAATCCCGGTTGGATTGAATGGGTCGACCAGTCAACCGTTCATGCAAAGCCGTGATGATTTCCAAATAGTTCACCAACGTGCGCAATTTAGCGGTCGATCCCAAATCGAGTTTCACTCCATCATTGATATTGAGCGGCTGTTCATAATTGTCGGCCTGCACCCGGAGTAAATTCCTTTTTTCCACGGTTTCATATAGGGTAAAGCTATAGACGACACGCGAGGGATCCCCTTTTTCCAAAAGCCGAAAGGCATTGAGGCCGGTTGAGTCTAAAAATTTTCTATCCGCCAATCTGCGCAGAAATCGGACCACATCTTTTTGCACCTGGCCGTCCAAGGTGGTCCCCACGGTCAAATCCAATCTGTCGAGATCATACAGTCTTGGAAGTCCCAGCATGCTTCCCAATGTGTTCCGGACGGAATTTACATGCTTACGATCCACAAACGCAGCGGGAAAAGCAACCGCGGCTCGGCGCATAAGTTCTGGCTTGGCAATTAAGGCCGCATCCCGTAGCTGCGGGGTAATCACGCGGTTACGACCGAGCAGCTGGG
>JAYSRH010000144.1:0-1841 GCA_043721115.1 Fibrobacteria bacterium
TTTATTGCCCCTGCTCAAGATGGTACTGCGGTAAAAGTCGAAGTTGCCGCCGACAGTGGCAGGCTTCAGCTTTTGGAACCCTTTGGAAAATGGGACGGCAAAGATATTACGGATGCGCTGGTATTGGCCAAAGCCCAAGGAAAATGCACAACGGATCATATTTCCCCAGCCGGAAAATGGCTCAAGTTCCGGGGCCATTTGGATAAAATATCGGACAACATGCTGCTCGGTGCGACCAATATATTTGGTGGGACAATCGGAACCGGAAAAAACATTCTGACGGGAGAATCGGGAAAAACCTATTCCCAAATCGCACGCGAGTATAAAGCCAAAGGAAAGTCTTGGGTGGTATTCGGCGAGGAAAACTATGGTGAAGGCTCGTCGCGGGAACATGCCGCCATGTCACCGCGCTTTCTGGGAGCCCGGGCCGTTATTGCCAAAAGCATGGCGCGCATCCATGAAACCAACCTAAAGAAGCAGGGACTCTTGCCTTTGAAATTTGCCAACCCATCCGATTTTGATCTGGTGCGCGAAGAGGACTTGGTGAGCATTTCCGGCTTAGCCACCTTTGCTCCCGGGCTAAACCTGCGTGTTACCCTTAAGCACTTGGATGGCAGTACGCATACCTTTGAAGTTGTGCATACGTTCAATCAAGAGCAGATAGCCTGGTTTAAGGCTGGTAGTGCGCTGAATCTTATGAGTTGAAGTAAAGGCGGTGCGCTTTTGGAAAATTCCCTTAAGCTAGTCCGGTACCTCATTGTATTTTCCTCGCTTGCATTTGGACAATTTGATCTGACCATTCCAGGTCCAAACATTAGAGTAGCCATTGTCACGGGCGGACATTGGTACGATACAACCACATTTGCCTCTATGTTTACCGAATATCCGGATATTCAAGATACGATACTCAACGTGCCAGATGATGGAAGCGTTTTCGACAACATTGAAAATTTTCCTTATGATGCCATTGTCCTTTTTAATTTCCAGCAAAACCTAACCCAAGCACAAAAATCCAATTTTCTAGCCCTATTGGATCGTGGCATAGGCATAATGGTCTTTCATCATGCGTTGGGAAATTACAATGCCTGGGGCACGTATGATACCTTGGCGGGCGCAAAATATTACGTGTCCAATTTCGTGTCAGGCGGCGTGGCGCATAAAGCCAGCACATATATGGAAGGGATGCACATTTCCGTTGACGTAGTAGATACTGCCGATCCAATTTTAAAAGGCGTTTCCCGGAATTTCACCGTCTATGACGAATGCTACAAGGGGATGAGCTTTACGCCTCAATCTCATTTACTCTTACAAACTTCAAACTTAAACTCTGACGGACCTTTAGCCTGGACTCGGAAAATCAAGAAAAGCCGGGTATTCACTTTGCAACTCGGTCACGGAATGGTGTCAAACTCCATATACCTCAATTCCGATTTTCGGAAAGTCTTCTTTCAGGGTTTGCGTTGGGTTGCTTACGAGAATCTGACTGCTAACCAATCACCCCAATCCAAAAATTATTTTTTTCACTCCCCTACCTTTCCTTCCAGAACTCACAATTTATTTCTGCTAAATGGGGAATCCATATTGCAGATCAATGGGAAGCAAGTCTTTAGAATGCATTGAAAGCATCCCGAACAAAGTTTTGCAATTTTGGCAAAATCAGTCGTTGGTACCACCAAATCTTTTTACTTGCCGCAGTATCCATTGTTCCGTTGGATGCTCCAATTCATTGGATGATACAATTTGATATTCGGATGATGCATGTCACCTTGGGTATAGAGGGAGGAAAACGATGATTGCTATTCCAAAGCGGATTGGAATTTTGACTGGGGGTGGCGATTGTC
>JAYSRH010000145.1:0-12613 GCA_043721115.1 Fibrobacteria bacterium
CCGATCTGCCGAATTTTCCCGCCAATGACCGCTTCTGGCAAATTGTGGAACGTTATAAAGTGACCATTTTTTATACGGCACCCACTGCAATTCGTTCCTTTATGAAATGGGGCGATGAGCACCCCAAGAAATACGACTTGTCCAGTCTACGCCTGCTCGGTTCTGTTGGGGAGCCGATCAACCCAGAAGCATGGATGTGGTATCACACTGTTATTGGAGGCGGCCGTTGCCCAATAGTGGACACGTGGTGGCAAACGGAAACGGGCTCCATTATGATCACGCCGCTGCCGGGGATCACGCCTACTAAACCGGGCTCTGCTACTTTCCCTTTCTTTGGAATTGAACCGGCGATTGTAAATGACAAAGGGGAAGAGCTGCCAAATGGACAAGGTGGATTTCTGGTTATCAAACAACCTTGGCCTTCAATGTTACGCACCCTGTACGGTGCCGATGAACGGTACAAGGATGTTTATTGGAGCCGATTCCAAAAACAAGGCTGGTACTTGGCCGGAGATGGTGCGGTTCGGGATCAGGAAGGTTATATCTGGATCTTGGGTCGCATTGACGATGTCCTAAATGTTTCCGGACACAGGCTATCAACCATGGAAGTGGAAAGTGCCTTGGTGGCTCATGAACTCGTAGTTGAAGCAGCCGTAGTTGGCTTTAAACATGATGTGAAAGGCGAAGGTGTCGCCGCATTTGTGACTTTGGCTACCGGTAAGGAAAAAAGCGATAAAACCGTTCAACTGCTCAAGGCCCATGTGCGCGGAATGATTGGGCCTATTGCGGTGCCGGATCAAATCCATTTTTCCGATGCTTTGCCAAAAACACGTTCCGGAAAAATTATGCGCCGTTTGCTGCGCGATGTCGCCAACGGGGTTGAAACTAAGGGGGATTTGAGTACTTTGGAAGACCTTTCGATTATGGCTAAATTAAGACAAGATGAGGAGTAAAAATTTTATGCTGACCTATTTTAATGGTATTCCCTTTTTGAGTTCTCTCATGGTTGGTGCCGGTTTGGCAATTGGTCAAACACCATCGCCGGTACCGGATTCTTCAATATCTGGATGGAAAAGACAATTCAACGGCATCTTGAATATCAGTCAAGCCTATCAGGACAACTGGGTTAAAGGTGGAACAGACGCACTTTCCTGGGAATTGAATTTGAACACCTCTGCGGTTTTGGATAAGCCGGATTTCCTTTGGGAATCCCGTGGCAAGGCCAATTATGGTCGCACCAAAATACAGGACATGCCTTCGCGTAAATCTTCTGATGAGTGGAGTTTTGAGTCGATATATACGCGCAAGTTCGGATATTGGGTAAACCCCTTTGTTTCAGGAACGGCACAAAGTCAGTTTACGCTTGGTTATAGCTATGACGATAAAGCCGTTAAACCTACGCGCTCAGCGATTTCGGACTTTTTTGACCCGGCCTATTTCACTCAAACTCTGGGCCTTGGAATGACCCCAGTCAAGGATTTGACGGAAAGGCTTGGCGCCGCCATGAAGCAAACAGTATCGAATGATTACGGGTATGCCGATGACAAGGCTACTTCGACCAAAGTGGAGACTTTTAAACAGGAGTATGGACTCACCTCTACAACGGAATACAAGTTTGCCTTGATGCAGAATATTCTGGCGGCTACCCGACTTGACATTTTCGCCAACTTTAAAGGTTGGGATGCGGTAGATGGACGTTGGGACAATCGACTGACTGCCAAGGTTAATAAATGGGTAAATGTCAATTTTGCCCTGGAATACCTCTATGACAAGGATCTTTCCGAGGACACCCAAATGCGGGAATCGCTGTCCGTGGGTCTTTCTTTCTTGTCCCTGTAAGGTATTTTGTTATCCTTTCTGACATGACATTCGAGGAAATGTGCGAGCTCGCCAGAAGCCGCAAAAAGGACATGCCTGAGGGCAAATCAACTACCGATCTGTTTTCCAAAGGCGCCCATGCCATTGGCAAGAAACTGGTTGAGGAAGCAGCGGAAAGCTGGATGGCCGCTCGATTTGAAAGCCAGGAAGCCTTGGCCGGAGAACTGTCCCAGGTCCTGTATTATGTTGCCTGTATGATGGCGGAAAAAGATGTAAAACTGGACGACGTGTACCGGCAATTATGAAACGAGAAATATGTTAAAGGTCGCGTTACCGAATAAGGGCCAGCTTTTTGAGCCGACAATGGAAGTTTTGATATCCTGCGGCTACAAGGTCAGCAAGAGCTTGCGCAGCCTGAGTACTTTGGATACGGAAAATCAGGTTGAGTTTTACTTTCTTCGCCCCAGTGACATCCCTCTTTATGTGGCCAATGGGAAACTTGATGCGGGTATTACCGGCAAAGATTTTGTCGCTGAGAAAATGGTTGCACCCACTTGCCTTATCGATTTGAACTATGGCCGTTCAAAATTATGTGTTGCTGTCCCCGAAGGTGGCTCCTTTCACGCACTTTCCGATTTAAAAAACGCCAAGATTGCAACCTCCTTTCCCAACATTATCCGCACTCATTTTCCCGGCCAGGATCAACTGGTTGAATTGGAAGGCGCAGTGGAAATTTCCATAAAGCTGGGCATTGCCGACGCTATTGTGGATATCGTTGAAACGGGCACGACGTTGAAGCAAGCAGGCTTACGTATTCTTGGTGCGCCACTTTTCGAATCCTGTGCTGCCCTTTATGGACACCCAGGCCGGGAACAACAGGAAGAATTGCTGGTGCTTAAAAGTCGCATCGAAGGCAAGTTGCTGGCTCAGGAATACATGATGGTAGAATACGACGCCCCCGAAGCCTTGCTAAAGACCGCTTGCGCCATTACCCCAGGCATTGAATCACCTACAGTGATGTCGTTGGAAAAGTCGGGTTGGTTTTCGGTGAAGGCTATGATCAAGCGCAAACAATCCCAAAAAATCCTGGATGCCCTTTCCAAATTGGGCTGCAAGGGCATTATCCTGACTGCCTTTGACAGTGTACGAATCTAAAACTGCGCCTATGCCAGTACAGACCTGGGCTCATTGAATTTTGGGCCAATTGGCCGACTTCTCTACCGGATTAAATTTTACTTCCCCCCTTCGGACGCAAATCAGGTTAAATTCTACCCAGCTTGAGGGGAAATAGATCCATTCTCACGGAACATTGATTTTGGAGGTTTGACATGATTGCTATTCGCATCCCGATTCTAGTTCGTCATTTTTCATTATTAACCATTTGCTTTCGGATTTTTTTGAGCGGAACACATGCCAATGCGGAAATGACGCTGCGTTTCGATAAACATGCCATTGATACGGCCTTTGGCGAAGCCTGCGCTTTCGGAGATTTCAACAAGGATGGGGTTGATGATATCGCTTGTGGTACAACATGGTACGCGGCTCCAACTTGGAGCAAACATGTTTTTCGCGCCAGCGCCCCCGATGATGATTATATGGATGCGATGGATGTCGATGGCGATGGCTGGGTGGATGTGATCTTCGGAAAATTCAGCGATGGGTTTTGGTTGAAGAACCCTGGAAATGTCGCCGGACTATGGCAGACCATGGGAAGTCTAAATATTGGCTCATGCCATAGTGGTGGCCTTTGGGACATTGACGGAGATGGTAAAAAAAGGGAAGTGCTTGGTGCTGGTGCGGATGCATCAACCATTTGGTCTGAGTTTGTCGGCGGAGCCTGGGTACCGCATGTCATATCCACAACAAAAACAAATTGGGGGAGTGGCGTGGGAGATATCAATGGCGATGGCCATCCTGATATCGTGCGACCAGATGGTTGGTTTGAGGGACCGGTGGACCCGCGTTCCGCCAATTGGGTTTTCCATCCTATAGCTATTGGCGCCATCGAGGAACAGCCGAATAGCATCATCCAAGCGCAGCACTTTGATCACCCACTTTGGGAAAGAAATAATGCCATCGGCATTTGTGGACACACCGTACAGATTTACGTGATTGATGTGGACGGGGATGGCTTGAACGATTTGATTTCCAGCTCCGGCCATCGAATGGGCATCATGTGGAATCGGCAAATAAGAAGCTCGGCAGGTGTCATTACCTTCCAACCCGAAGTCATAGATGGCAGCATTTCGGAAGTGCACACTCTGGAAATGGTGGATATGGACAAAGATGGCGATTTGGATTTGGTCGCAGGCAAGCGGTGGCGCGGGCACGCAGCCAATGAGGATCCCTTATCCGAAGCGCCCTTATATGTTTTCTGGTACGAAAAAATAAAGACTCGACCCTACTTTAAAAGGCACACTTTGAGCTACGGAGAAAATATTGGCGCCGGCACAAAAATTGGAATTGGCGATTACGATCACGACGGTGACATCGATGTAGTTGTAAGTGCCAAAAGGCAAGAAGGCAAAGGGGGTGGGCCGTTCCTTTTCGAAAACAAATACCCTCTTACTATAGCAGATTCCACGCCTGGTCCGGGCGCTCAGATAGCTTGGGTCAAGCATAAAATCGATGTGCAGACGGCAATAACCTGCGCCTTTGCCGATGTAGATAAGGATGGAAAGCTGGACCTGGTATCCGGGGACAATTGGTATAAGGCACCGCTATGGACCAAACATCCGTTTCGAACCCTGGCTGCTGGTGCTGACGGGCTAGGAGAAATGCTTGACGTGGATGGGGACACTTGGCCGGATGTCATTACTGGAGGATATGGCAAAGGATTAACGTGGTATAAAAACCCAGGAACGACCGTGGGCACTCAAAGTGCGAATTGGACAAGCGAAGTCATAGATTCTGCAGGAAATTATGAGAACGGTGATTTGTGGGATGTGGACGGCGACGGCAAAGCGCAAGAAATCGTTTCTGCATCCTATCTGCCAGGAGTAAAGTGGTGGGAAGTGGTTTCTGGAAAATGGGTATCGCATACTATTTCCACCCTCTCCTGTGACTTTGGCGTTGGCGTAGGCGATGTCAACAAGGACGGGCGACCGGATATCATCCGGCCCAATGCCTGGTTTGAAGCCCCGGTCGATCCCCGTAACGGGGTCTGGATAGTGCATGAGATAGCCTTGGGAGCGATAGACGATCGGTCCATGCTTTTGGGAACTGGCTCCATGAAATCTCCCAAGTGGATGAGCAGCAATACCAAAGGCATGTATGGACACACGGCTCAGATTCGGGTTTATGATGTGAACAAGGATGGCAAAAACGATATTATTTGTTCATCCGCCCATCGCGTTGGAATTTTCTGGTATGAGCAAAAAACTCCTGACCTTTTTGAAAGGCATAACATTGATGCGACATGGTCCCAAGCGCATGCTTTAGAATTTAAGGATATGGACGGAGATGGGGATCCTGATTTGGTTACCGGAAAAGCCTTCCATGCCCAAGTAGGGGACCCTCAGCCGGAAAATGCTTTGCAAGTGGTCTGGTATGAGTTGATCCCAGGGGCATCAGAACCCTGGATAAAGCATGAGATAAGCTATAACGAAGGCATTGGGGCCGGATACAATATTGCCATTGCCGATTATGATGCCGATGGAGACATGGATCTAGCAGTTGCTGGTGCCAGTGGCGGACCCTGGATTTTTGAAAACATGACGAAGTCTGTGGGTATTCGAAATATTGAAAATGGCTTTGGGCCGAATCGGGCCGAGCGGCCAGGTTTGTATCAAAAAGTAGGCGGTAGCGGTATTCTCGTGGACGGCCTGCCAAGCGGTAAGCCCAGTGACATTCGAGGTCGCGTGCAAAAATTGAAGCCAAATTGAACCCTGGAGTGAATTGTAAGTGAATAAGAGTACGGTACTGGAAGCCAATGCTCCTCTTGTAAATGGGAGCGAACTGCACTTTGATTTTATGAAAAAATTTATCCTCGTCCTATGTTTATTGATCCCCGGAATGTCCTGTATGTCTTGGGCGACCTCGGTTGAAGTTTCAGCCAGGATCGGTTCAACAGCCGTCCGCACAGTGCTCTTTAACGGCAAGGATTTGAAAGGCTGGCATACTCAGGGCAAGGGCATATGGCAAGTGGCCGATAGCTCCATTGTTGGTCATAACCCCACAATGGACTGGACCCATCTCGTCACGGACAGTTCATATGGCGATTGCTTCATGCGGCTTAAGTTCAAAAATATCATTGGAAATAGCGGATTGTATTTTCACACCGATACCGGAGGTGTCTACGGTGTCCACGGCATGCAAATTGAAATAGACACATCCGATAATGGATCGGTGATGTGGGTGACCACCACTGCTTATGGTTGGGTTGGTATGACCACCAAGGTGCAGCGCGACTCTTTGGTTAAAATTAATGCCTGGACAGACTTGGCGGTTTGGATGCAGGGCAAAAATTTTACCGTTTACCTGAATAACAAAAAAGTTTTGCAGAGGACAAATGTTCCCGAAATGGCATTGAATGGGAATTTCGCTTTGCAAATGCACAATGGCTATAACAATGAAGTATACTTCAAGGATTTGGAGGTGTCGGTGCCGACACTGACTAAGAATTGTTCCGATCCACTGTACTTGGAGTATCAAAAAGATTTGCCGGCATCTGATCCGGGTGTATGTGGAACGGTTTCCGTGGCAGGGGGAAATGGGAGGCGGCCCGTAAAACCATATTTGACTCAACCCAATCGCTTTAGAGCGGTTCCTGGTGGGTATCGAGATGTCGTTGGAAAACACCAAATGTACTATTTCAGCGGTTTTAGGTATAAAATAGGCGGTTAAAATTCATCCTTATGAATATGATTTTACCTGTCCATGGCAATGTTTTATTGTTTCGCTAACCGCTATCGCAATGTGTCGGTTACTATATCTAAATAGCCCAGAAACTTGAGTTCAGTCCTATGGAGGTTGATGTGAGAATCCGCTTTACAATCATGGCATGCATAGTAGGTGTAGGTGGCCTAACAGGTAGCTGGGCCGTTAATTTAGGCACATACAAGGGCTGTGCGGCAACGGACTTGGATTTCACCCCCACGCAGCTTTTTGTGGGTCCCGCGATAAGCAATGCGAACAACAGCAATGGCGTGCTGAAAATGGCCCTAGATGGCCAAGACGGACAGCCTACCGATGTTTATTTCGTTCAGAAAATGGGCGCAGTCAAGCGGTACAACGGCAAAACCAAAACGGTGGATTCCTTGGGTGTTATTCGAGCGGATCATTCCTTTGAGATGGGTCTTGTCGGTATAGTCCTCGACCCTGATTTCAAAACCAACCGTATCCTTTATTTGGATTACACCTTCGTGGAAACACCGCTGAGTTATTCTGTTCGAGTCTCACGATTTAAACTCGGCTCGGACAATAAGCTCGACATGACATCAGAAAAAGTGCTGCTCAAAATTCCACGAACGGGAAATAAGGTCGATGAAATCCATTCCGGTGGTGCGATGCAATTTGACTCTTATGGCGATTTGTGGATTGCCATGGGCGATATTATGACGCTTGAGTTGGGGCCAGGCAATACCGCTGACCTCAAAGGCGGCATACTGCGCATTCACCCGGATGACAAGGCGCCTAAAGGGTACACCATCCCCAAAGGAAATTTTGGCGAGCATTTTGCGGCCAAGTTTCAGTCTGCTGGGAATTCAACATTGGCCAAAGATTATGCCGATACTTCCAAAGTCAAGCCTGAGATTTATGTCAAAGGAACGCGCAATGCCTTCACCTTGAGTCTTGATCCGGTTCGGCGCTGGGTAACCTGGGGTGATGTGGGACCGGATCTGGGGAATAGTGTAGCGGAGGAGTATAATTTGGTGAAGGAGCCATTCTACACTGGATGGCCCTATTTCGCAGGAGTGGCAGACATGGGAGGCATTGCTTCCTATGGCCATGCAGGTGTGCCTGCCGTTCCCTCCGGTACGTCCCGACTGACGCCTATGAACAATAATCCGGCCATTACAGGCGTCCGTCAGTTGCCGGCCAATCACGATCCCATTTTCGGAAAATCGGAAGCCTGCGCTATGTCCGGACCCATTTTCCGGTATGATGGAGCCAACACTTTGACGACGCAATTTCCGCCCCAATTCGATCGCAAGTGGTTGGTGTCGGATTGCAACGGGGGCTATGGGGTGCATATTTTCACCTTGGATAGTCTAGGGGAAAAAGTTTCTGGCGAATTAAAAATTTTCGCCCAGATGCCCATTGAAACAATAGTGGATTTGAAACAAGGCCCGGACGGGTCCTTATATTATGTGAATTGGAACAAGGGTATCTACCGAATCGATTATACCGGAACTTGCAAAGATCCCAGCTTGTTACCGGAAAAAACCGGTTGCGCTGATCCAACCGCTTCGAATTATAACCCCAGTTTACCCAAAGCCTTTAACGATCAAAGATTGTGTAGCGGCGGAGTGGGTATTTTGGACGCGAATGGGAAATTCGCCCAGGACGTCTTCATTCAGTCGCAAGCCCTTTTGATTGAAGCTGCGGGACCGCATCAAGTTGAAGTATTCGACCTGGGCGGGAGAAAAATCAAATCCTGGCAAGGACTGGGGCGTAAAAGCTACCCTCTGGCACTTGTAGGCGCCAGGGGCTTTTATCATCTTCGGGTAAAAACCCCTCATGGGGAGATGACTCGAAGAATATTCTGGTTGGGACTTTAAAAAAGATTATTTACTCTTGAAATAATCGCGAACGCCATCGTTCGAACCTTTCATAGCCTTCTTGCCCTTGGTCCAACCGGCGGGACATACTTCCCCGTGCTCTTCATTGTACTGCACTGCATCCAGAAGGCGTAACGCTTCTTCAACACTGCGGCCAATGGGACGGTGGCTGACGTTTTGCGCCATGACCTTGCCTTCTTTATTGATGATAAAAGTTGCACGGTAGGTGATGCCCACATCTTCATCGAGCACGTCATAGGCGCGGGAGATGGACTTGGTCAAATCCGCCACGATAGGGTAGGTTACACCTTGAATACCGCCGTCATTTTTGGGGGAGCGCAACCATGCTTGGTGGCTATTTACCGAGTCAACGGATACGCCAATTACCTGTGCATTGCGGGATTCGAATTCACCCAAGGCATCTTGAAACGCATGGATTTCCGTGGGGCAGACAAAAGTAAAGTCCAAAGGATAAAAGAATAGAATGACGTATTTCTTGTCCTTGAATTGGGACAGCGAGAAATCCTTGACGGACTGATTGGGGCCGGTGGCGGCATCGGCTTTGAAATCTGGGGCTTGTTTATTGACTAGAACGGCCATGATTGTACTTTCGGTTAAAGGAGTGAAGAAATGATGGAGAATAATGAACCCTTAAACTAAGAAAGCCCCTTCAGGCAATCAAGCAAAATTAAAAGTCGGTTTTTCCAGATATTCGCCGTTTTGGGTCGGTCCTCGAGTTAAAGGCAAATAAGGTAAGCCGAATGCCAATTAGGTGAGCCAAAGTTCAAGATAGGCAGGGCTAGCTAAAACCTTGCTAGTACTCGTCTTCCAGCCTTCCGATTGAAGGAATTTCGCCAGGGCATTCCAAGCTCGGTTATGTTTGAAAGGTTCCCAAAATAGGACCCGGCCATGGGGCGCAAGGTAAGGCTTCCACGCATGCAATTTTTGGGCTATGCCATAACGTTCTTCCAAAAGCAGGGGAAAATCGGCATCTTTAATAGGGCTGTTTTCGGAAAGCAAATCGTCCTCGTCCGAATTAACTTCGCCTAAACTATCGACGCATAAAATCAAATCAAACGGGTCGACAGGAGGTCGACTAGGAGCTGGATGCTCCAGTACAGACAAGCCTTTTCGTTCTAAAAAGTTGCGCACTTCCTTACATGGATCCTGAACCATATAAGTAACGGAAGTGTTTTGCTTCTTGATGAGGTCTGCGATAATTCCTGCGCCGGCACCCACTTCCAGTATGGACTGCCCAGGCTTTACTTCAATAGATAGCGAGTGTAAAATTTGGGAAAGCCTATCGAAACGGTGGCGATTGACTTCCATGTGAAGGTCATGTGAAAAAACGAAGCCATAGAATTTATCTGAAGTGTTGGTGCTGCGATAGCCGACAAAATTGCGGTGCAAGCGTCTGAAAGTATCCCATTCAGCGACTGATAAAACGCCTTTGATAACCCTCTCGGCATCCTTCCACGTTCCCGGATTCAGTCCATGACAAATCAACTCTTGATCCATGTCCACGCGCGTGCTCCCACCTAGATTTTCAACTTCAGGCCCTTCCGTCATTGACGAAAATTTGGCTGATTAGCAATCTGATCGAGGCATAATTTACAAAGGCAGGCGATGAGAGCGGGCTCATGGATTTGGTCCTGTGTAGTTCCACAATTTACCAAGCCTTTTACGTCTGCCGAATGGTAAAATTTCACCCAGAACCCTAATATTGTTCTAAATTTGCCTCAATCAGGACTGGAAGAAAATGCTGAAAACTAAACCAAAAGTCCAAAATAAAATCCACTCTGCACCGAGTACGGGATCCGCCGCCGAGCATGAGGATTACAACGCAACTTCGCCAGATGCGAAGCAAGCTAAAGAGCTCTTTCAGGCCGCATTTTTCCGCCATCTCCAATTGTCTTTGGGGAAGGACAAGTATTCGGCCACAGCCTACGATCGGTATCTGGCCGTATCCTACGCTGTCCGCGATAAACTCATTGAAAGATGGATTCAAACACAGCACACGTATTATCGGCAAGATGTAAAGCGCATCTATTATCTGTCGATGGAATTTCTCATGGGTCGAACATTGGGGAATGCCATTCTCAATTTGGATTTGGAAGACACGGTCACCGAGGCCATGTACGATCTCAGTCTAAATATGGAAGATGTAAGCAATATGGAGCTTGAGGCAGGCCTTGGAAATGGAGGGCTTGGTCGTCTAGCCGCGTGTTTCCTGGACTCCATGGCTACCTTGCAACTCCCGGCCTACGGGTATGGCATTCGCTACGATTACGGCATGTTCCATCAGACGATTAAAAATGGGTTCCAGCAGGAACACCCGGACAACTGGCTGCGCATGACCAATCCGTGGGAAATCCCCAGGCCGGAATACACGGCGGTTATCCAATTCAAAGGGCGCGTGATTACGCGTAAATTGGCCCACGGCAATGTTGTATTTGAGTGGGTCGATACCGAAAATGTGCTGGCTTGCCCTTTTGATTCGCCCATTCCCGGTTACGGTAACCTGACCGTTAACACTCTCAGGCTCTGGTCGGCTAAATCGGCTGATGAATTCGGCCTCCATTACTTCAACAGCGGTGATTATTTGGAAGCCAGCAAGGATATCGCATTGGCTGAAAGCATCTCTAAGGTGCTTTATCCCAATGACACGTCCATGAATGGGAAGGAACTGCGCCTTAAGCAACAATATTTCCTGTGCGCGGCCACCCTGAATGACATCATCCGTCGACACAAAAAATACCACAAGGATTGCAGTCGTTTGGCGGAAAAGGTCAGCCTGCAATTAAATGATACCCACCCGACCATTGCCATACCTGAAATGATGCGCATCCTGATCGATTTGGAGAACTTCTCTTGGGAACAGGCCTGGGAGATCACGACGCAAGTCTTTGCCTATACCAATCATACCTTGTTGCCGGAAGCCTTGGAGAAATGGTCCGTGGACTTGCTCGGCCGCCTTTTACCGAGGCACCTCCAGATTATTTTTGAAATAAATTATCGGTTCCTCAAACAAGTGTCCTGGAAATATCCCGGTGACGTGGAACGATTGAAACGCATGTCTCTGATCGAAGAAGGCGGCAGCCGAGCCGTGCGCATGGCCTATCTAGCCATGGTTGGATCGCATTCCGTCAATGGTGTCGCGCAGCTACACACCGATTTGCTGGAAGCCTTGGTGGTAAAGGATTTCTATGATCTTACCCCGTCTAAATTCAACAATAAGACCAATGGCATCACTCCCAGGCGCTGGCTGAAGAAAGCCAATCCCGGACTTTCTGCTCTCATCACCGAATCCATCGGGGATGGCTGGGTTAAGGATTTTTCCCAAATTCGAAAATTGGAGCCCTTTGCGGAAGACGCCTCCTTTGTAAAAAGGTGGCAGGAGATCAAACTCGAAAACAAACGCCAATTGGCTGAGTTCATTCGAAACAGCAAGGGCATTGAACTCAATCCGCACACCCTCTTTGACGTGCAGATCAAGCGCATTCATGAATACAAACGGCAGACGCTTAACGTCCTTCACATTATCCATTTGTATAATGAAATCAAAGCTGGGCGCAATAAAAACTCCGTACCCCGCACCTTTATTTTTGCTGGGAAGGCGGCTCCAGGATATTTTGTGGCTAAGCTTTGTATCAAGCTGATAAATTCCGTGGCGGATGTAGTGAATGCCGATCCGGATACTCGGGATTTGCTCAATGTGGTATTTCTTGAGGACTACCGTGTTTCTTTGGCGGAAAGAATTTTCCCAGCCAGCGATCTTTCCGAACAAATTTCCACGGCTGGAAAAGAGGCCAGCGGCACTGGAAATATGAAGTTCTCCATCAATGGTGCATTAACAATCGGAACCTTGGATGGTGCCAATATTGAAATTCGCGAAGAGGTGGGCGCGGATAACTTTTTCTTATTTGGACTGACTGCGGACCAAGTTATGGCCAAGCGGGCTGCCGGATACAATCCACTCGAGTACATCGACAAGGATCCTCGGTTACAGGCCGTCATGGATTTATTCCGCACCAGTTATTTCTGCCCAGAGGAGCCAAACCTGTTTAACCCGC